>JASLBT010000260.1 GCA_030146445.1 Segetibacter sp.
TCTCTGTTTCACCTGATGGAAAAAAAGTGGCTTTTACGGCGCATGGAGATGTATTTGTCTCGTCGTCAAAAGATGGCGGCGATGCCATACGCATTACCAATACCGGTGCAAATGAGTCGCAGCTGGAGTGGTCGCCTAACAGCAACAGCCTGGTATACGTTTCCGATCGGAACGGAAATGCAAACATTTATCGATATGACTTCGTCGCCCGTATCGAAAACAAGCTTACGAGCAGCCAGCAGGATGATGACGCGGCGGTATTTTCCCCAAATGGAAAGTCGCTTGCTTTTGTGCGAAACGGACAGGAATTGCATGTATTAGACCTGGCGACAAAAAAAGAAGTTGTGGTGGCCAAAGGATATTTTGGACGTCCACCATTTTCGAGGCAAGGCACCGTAAGCTGGTCGCCTGACGGCAAGTACCTTGCCTTTGCCTCTTTTGGAGTAAAGTCGTTCCGGAACATCAGCATTGTACCAGCAACAGGGGGCGACTCAAGAGCGGTGAGTTTTCTCGCGAACACTTTTGGCGGCAAAATAAATTGGAGCCCGGATAGCAAATATCTTTTATTTACCACCGGTCAACGGACCGAAAACGGCTTTGTGGCACGTGTTGACCTCGTACCCCAAAGGCCACGTTTCCGCGAGGACCAGTTTCAAAGCATGTTTATTGAACAGGTTCAACCAACTACCATTTCAACACCCGGCAACCCCGCCCAGCAAAAACCTGCTACCGAAAAAAACAACCGCTCCGCTGATACAATGTTCCAGAGCAAGCCGGCTTCTGCTAAAGCCCCAGCGGAAAGTGTAAACATTGTTTTCGAGGGTATCCGGCAGCGACTGAACCTGCTGCCGCTTGGCGTAGATGTAAATGAACACAGTATTAGTAAAGATGGGAACACCCTGCTGATTACCGCATCGGTTGCCGGCCAGGTAAATTTATTCACCTATTCACTCGATGAGTTGAGCAGGGAACCTGCCGTAATCAAGCAGTTGACATCAACCCCGGGCTCGAAGTCGGGAGCGCAGTTTTCCGCTGAGGGGAAAGAGGTATTCTATCTGGAGCAGGGTCGCATCCAGTCAGTAAACATTGATACCCGCCAGGCAAAGCCCCTCGCGGTTACCGCAGAACTGGATATTGACTTCAATATGGAGAAGAACGAAGTTTTCAGGCAAGCATGGGAAGTACAGAACAAAGGCTTTTACGATCCGGGTTTTCATGGCACCGATTGGAACGCTGTTAAAGCCACCTATGCGCCGTTGGCCGCAGGAGCCAGTACACCCGAGGAGTTACGCCGCATTTTAAGCCTCATGGTTGGCGAACTCAATGCTTCGCACTCTGGCGTTTCCGGCCCTCCTTCCCCTTTTACTACCGGACGACTTGGGCTTCAGTTTGACAGACAAGCGTATGAAGGTGAAGGCAGGCTAAAGATCAAGGAAGTCATAACATTAGGGCCGGCAGCATTAGGCGGTGAAATTAAGGTGGGTGATTACGTAACGGCTGTAGACGGAACCCCAATAACCGCCATGACCAATCTCGACCAATTACTGGAGAATAAAATCAACCGCCGGGTAGTGCTTTCAATCAGTGGTTCCAGCTCTGGCCAGAGCCCGCGCAAGATCACGGTCAGACCAGTTAACCAACCAACAGAAAAGGGCTTATTGTACAAGCAGTGGGTTCAGCAGCAAAGGGACTACATTACCCGGGTTAGTGGAGGCAGGCTCGGCTATGTGCATATGTACGATATGTCGGCCGAGTCGTTGAGCCAGCTTTACGTGGATATTGATGCAGAAAATCATTCCCGCGAAGGGGTGGTGGTAGATGTGCGCAACAACAATGGCGGCTTTGTAAACGCCTATGCTCTGGATGTGCTCAGCCGAAAAGGTTATATGACCATGACTGTTCGTGGCTTGCCCTCATCCCCTGCACGCACCCAACTCGGACAGCGTGCTCTTGACGCTCCAACAATACTTGTAACCAATCAACACTCCCTTTCCGACGCCGAGGACTTTACGGAGGGTTACCGAACCCTTAACCTCGGTAAGGTAGTTGGCGAGCCAACAGCAGGATGGATCATCTACACATCGTCAGCAACACTCGTCGACGGCACCACCATCAGGCTTCCGTTTATCAAGGTTACCGATCACGAAGGCAAAAACATGGAACTTAACCCAAGACCCGTGGATATCCCGGTTTCAAATGCTTTGGGTGAGACGAAAAAAGACGCGCAACTGGACGCGGCGGTGAAAGAATTGCTTCAACAAATCGGAGCAGCGAAACAGGCGGTCTCATCAAAGTAGTGCGTACACGCCGTAAGTGCCATTGAAACTCCTAAGGGCAAAAGTAAACCGGCACAATGACGTACTTGTAGCTCTAAAATGCAAAGAATGGGGCAAACACCCCTCAACAATGTCGCAAATACCCCCATCCAAACTTCGTGTGCTGACTACTTTTGAATATCAAAAAAGTAAATGTCATGGAACCAAAACGAATCTGGTCAAACCTGGCCGTAAGCGACCTTGGGCGCACCACTGAATTTTACACCAGGTTGGGTTTCAAACCGAACGGATCATCTAAAGAACTCACCAGCTTTTTGGTTGGCAAAGATGATTTTGTCTTACACTTTTTTATAGAAGACAAGCTCAAAACCGCATTAAAAGGTGAATTGGCCGAGTTGCAACACGGAAATGAAGTTTTGTTCACTCTTGCTGCCGGCAGCAAAGTGGAAGTGGACAATTGGGAGCAAGAGGTTAGCAGAGCAGGAGGAAAAATTATTTCCCGGCCAGAAGAATTCGGGAAAGGATATTATGGCTTTGTTTTCGCCGACCCGGATGGACATAAGTTTAATGTATTTTATATGGAAGGTTTGATCTAAGCTGAACATAGAAGCACAACCACACCACCCGGGTACGTTCAAAGCGGGACTGACACAATAGCCGGGGCGCCAGCAGTCCTTTAAGGTTGATGATCTTATTGAGCGATACTGCTGAAAATCCGGGCCTGCGACCAAAACGAAACCATCGCCCAGGCATCCGTATTCTATATGCCCGCTGATTATTTACAAGTTGGCGTTCTATGCATAACGCATGTAGAACAAAAACCCAAGGCCTGGGATTTGCATGCAAGCTAACACTGTTACAACCGGATGGTGCTCTTAGCCCAAAAGGTGTTACAGGATATCAAAACCTACATTTAAAAACCATACAATGAGAAGATTACCCGTATACCTTTTGTTAGACACATCCGGTTCAATGACCGGTGAGCCCATAGAAGCCGTAAAAAATGGCGTGCAGGTGATGATCAGTTCATTACGGCAAAACCCGCAGGCAATTGAAACCGCGTTTATCAGCATTATCACTTTCGACAGCACGGCAAAGCAGCTTGTGCCGCTAACTGACCTGGCGTCGTTTCAAATGGTGGATATCAAGGCATCCGGCACAACGAATCTTGGCGAAGCATTACATCTCGTTGCAACCTCGATCGATAATGAAGTGGCAAAAACTACAGCTGAACAAAAAGGCGACTGGAAACCACTGGTGTTTATCATGACAGATGGGATCCCAACAGATGACTGGCAAAAAGGTCTGGAAGAGTTTAAGAAACGGAAGACGGCATATACCGTTGCCTGTGCTGCCGGCAGCAACGCCGACACTAATGTCCTAAAACAGATAACGGAAAACGTGGTAAGCCTCGATACCGCAGATAGCCAAAGCATTGCCAAATTCTTTACGTGGGTAACTGCATCAATAGGGGTTACTTCAACAAGGGTAGAAGATGCGGGCAAAGAGGTGACAGGCCTTAGCGAACTGCCTCCCCCACCTGCTGAGTTGAACATCGTTGTTTAAATTCTCTATTTATTGCTGTGCATAACCGTTGAAAATGGCGTTGGCAACCTCTTAACCGTTGCCGACACCATCGCAACGAAAGAGCCCGGTGTTCTACAGAGCCCCGGTACAACGGCACGACCGGCTGCATCACCCTGCATAAAAATTCCATTAATGGCCGATGCTA
>JASLBT010000267.1 GCA_030146445.1 Segetibacter sp.
AAAAAGCCGGAACTTAAAGCAGCCCCTGAGGGGGTTTTTGGGGTTATGGAAGTTTCTGAGATCATTCCACATATCGAAGTGTTGATTTTTGCCAGCGATAAACCGCTGACCAGCCTGGATATTGTCGAATTGATCAACAACGCCTTCGGTTTCATGGAAGAAAGAATTTCACTTGACCAGGTCGAGGCTGCAGTGGAGGGCATTCGCGAGAAATATAATGCGGAGTTTTATCCCTTCGAAGTCCGCGAGAGCGGGGGAGGTTGGCAGTTCCTTACAAAGAAAGAATTCCACGCCACTGTCGGACAGCTAAATGGCGACAAGTTCCTCAAACGGCTATCAAACGCAGCGCTTGAAACGCTTGCGATCATTGCCTATAAACAACCGATTACCAAAGGCGAAGTTGAGGCTATCAGGGGAGTTAACAGCGACTACTCTGTACAAAAGCTGCTTGAGAAAGAGCTGATCGTAATCAGTGGCAGAAATGAAAACCTTCCGGGCAAACCCCTGGTTTACGGCACGTCAAAATCTTTCATGGATTATTTTGGTATCAACGATACCAACGATCTCCCGAAGATTAAGGAAGTGCTCGCCGAGCAAATGATAGAAGCAACCGTCGTTAATTCGGCCCTCACAGCCCATGAAGATGGTGCCTTTCGCGAAAGTTTTGTAGACGATACACCAAAACAGCAGATCGAACTTTTCATTGAAGGTGACGCTAAGCCCGCTTCCATCGCTTCTGTTAGCGCCGATCCGGCCAACGAACTCGACCCTGGGGAAACTTACAGCGAGCCGGAGGCGAAGGATTCAGCAGAGTCCTCGCCCATGAGCCCCATTGAACCCGGGGCTTCATCAACCGACAGTGAAGGCGAAACAAATCCCCCCGGTGTTGATGAAGATGGCATAACCCAGAGCGAACGAAAACAGTACGCTTCGCCACCCGAAGAACAAGCTCCTGCCGAACAATAACTGCTTCCAACACCATAAATAAAGAACCTGATCACATGCCGCAATCTCTTTCTCACAGAGCTCTCATCGATATTGCAAACACCTTTGGTACACCCTTATACGTTTATCATGCTGAGAAAATCAAGTCGCAATACGATAAGCTGGTGAATGCATTTTCAAAAAGTGATGTCGTTTTCTTTTACGCTTGCAAGGCACTTACCAATGTAAATGTGCTTAAGTATGTGCGGTCCATTGGTGCAAGTGTCGATTGCAGTTCAGTTAATGAAGTTAAACTGGCAATGCATGCCGGTTTTACCCCAACTAATATTCTTTATACATCTAATGGTATTTCTTTCGAAGAAATCGAGGAGGCTGCAACATTGGGTGTAAATATCAATATCGATAGCCTTTCAAACCTCGAAAAGTTCGGTAAAAAATACGGTCATTCCTATCCTGTTAGCGTTCGGCTCCGTCCGAACATTATGGCGGGCGGACACCTCAAAATCTCAACAGGCCACGACAAGAGCAAGTTCGGCATCCCGGTTGAGCAGGTAAACAAACTCGTCGCGCTGGTGAAAGAACACAACCTCTTCATTCGCGGCCTTCATATTCACACCGGCAGCGAAATAAAAGATGTTGATGTTTTTCTAAAAGGCATAGAGGTCTTGTTCGATATCACTCCGTTGTTCAATGAATTGGAGTTTATTGACCTTGGTGGGGGTTTCAAAGTTCCTTATAAAGAAGGCGACGAAGAAACAGATATCAACCTCCTCGCGCAAAAAGTCAGGGAAGCATTCGCCAGTCATCCAAATCCGAATAACCGTCCATTGCAGATCTGGTTCGAGCCAGGGAAATACCTCGTGAGCGAAGCAGGTTATTTCATTACACGCGTAAATGTAATTAAGGAAACGGCCTCAACCATATTTGCCAGCGTAAACAGTGGCTTCAACCACCTCATCCGGCCCATGTTTTACGACTCCTATCACCATATTGAAAATATCAGCAATACCGGCGGAGCACTAAGAAAGTACTCTGTCGTAGGAAACATTTGTGAGACCGATAGTTTTGCGTGGGACCGTAACCTTAACGAGGTCAGCGAAGGCGATTACCTGGTTTTCTACAATGCGGGCGCGTATGGATTTGAGATGTCGAGTAACTACAACTCCCGGTTCAAACCAGCTGAAGTTCTGGTGAAGGACGGCATTCCGCATCTTATCCGGCAACGCGAACAATTCAACGACCTTCTTCGAAATCAGGTCGAACTATCATTTTAAAATTTTTTCAGCTATTTCTCGAAGGTAAACTGGCCTGCTGTATACTTTTTTATGGACCAGGCATCGCCGCTTTGTTGATGCCCCTGTTGCGTCGCACTCTTGTACCGCATAAGGATTTTCAACGCGCAATAGCTGCTGTTATCGCCACTCTTCAAAAATCGTTTTGCAGCGGCTGATATAACTGCCACCAAAGAGCACCGCATGTACAAGTAAAGGGTACAGCTGGGTTAAACTTACCCTTTTTCGCCATTGCTTATCAAGGTCGAAATTGCTTTCATAAGAAGCATAAAACCGGTTGTCGAATCCGCCAAAAAGCAGGCTCATTCCCAGGTCCATTTCGCGGTGGCCGAAATATACTGCAGGGTCAAACACCGCTGGTACAACGCCCCCGTCTTCACTAGCCACCGCCATGAAATTTCCACTCCACAAATCGCCATGTAGCAGTGCCGGTGGTTCTGTCGGGAACAGGCCGGGTAAACGGTTGCACATCGATTCTGCATCTTTCACCGTAGCGTCATTAAAAACCTTTGAATTGTACAGCAACACTACAAGGGGCATGATGCGCTGCGCCGCGTAAAACAAACTCCACTTCGGAGAGCGGTCATTTAATTGAACTAAGGAACCAATGTAATTGTTACTGTGCCAACCGAATAGTTCACTGGTCTGACGGTGGATTTTTCCGAGCCCGATCGCCAGATCTTCCCAAAAACTCTTCCCGGGAGTTCCGGCGTCCATCCACTCCAGCCACATGTATTGGCAATGCATATGTATGCCAATATTTTTTACGGCAGGAACTTTCAGTCCGGCTGCTTTTGCCAGCCAGTGCAGTCCCTCGCTTTCCCTTTCAAACATGCCCGGGTACTTCCCGGCTTCGTTGAGTTTCAACATCAATTTGCCGTGCTCACCGGTAACACAAAAACCCTGGCTTATATCTCCCCCGATTACCGGGCGATGACTGGTGATCCGAAATCCACTTTTGTTGGCGATGGCGGGTATCTCTCTTTCCATATCTTAGATTACAGCGTGGTTTGGTATTGAAGCTGTCCTTTTCAAAATATCAATGCTGAACAATATCACGCCCACCACCTGAACTTTTTATATACTTTGCGTATTCAGCCTAAAGTTAATCTCACTGCAATGACCGTTCAACAGTTTATCAGCAGCCTTTCTCAACCAGCACCGCCGACCGGCATTTCGGTATATGCACGCGCACTTTGGCTGGATGCAAAGGAAAACTGGCAAGGTGCCCATGAGATTATCCAGGATTTGAAGGACGAACATGCGGCCTGGGTACACGCCTACCTGCACAGGAAAGAAGGTGATACCTGGAATGCCGACTATTGGTATGCCCGCGCCAAAAAGAAACGACCTGCTATTGAGCTTAAGGCTGAGTGGGAACTGCTGGTCGGTTTTTTCCTGAACGTCAAGTGATTTTCCCGGGGTAGCGTCGTTGAACCTATCAGAAGGGCACGTGTTTCTGATTGCTTTGGGAAATAACAACAACTACATCTTTCATCATGGAGATAACAACGGAGGTGATCAACTGGGCAGAAATCCTTTGGGACTACCACCACATGAACGGCACCATCCAAAGGGCTGACATCATCCTGGCCCTGGGTAGTCACGACACCAGGGTTGCTGAAAGGGCAGCTGAACTCTTCCTCGAAGGCTGGGCACCCTTATTGATGTTTTCCGGCGGGCTTGGGCGCCTGACAAATGGGCTTTGGCAGGACACGGAAGCAGATAAGTTCGCCGCCATCGCCGTTTCTAAGGGGGTTTCTGCTGAGCACATCCTGGTAGAAAATAAGTCGACCAACACTGGCGAAAACATTATATTTTCCCGGGCACTACTGGTAGCAAATGGTCTCAATCCTCACAGCTTAATAGTCGTGCTAATACCCTATATTGAATGAAGAACTTACGCTACTTTTAAAAGGCACTGGCGCGAAAAAGAGCTGTTTGTAAGATCTCCGCAAGTATCGCTTCACGACTATCCTACCACAGAAATTCCGATG
>JASLBT010000299.1 GCA_030146445.1 Segetibacter sp.
CTTTCTTGAAGTGTAAGCATCCATGCCCTTTTTTCTGTCGAGCGCTACTGCCGTACTTTTAACAGCATTCTAAGAATACCGTAGTATTGCATAATCATTCGACGTTCTTTCAGGCATTACAGCGGCGTTGCGGCTTTGCTCATTAAATAAAAACAACCAAATGCAAACAAAACTTACCAATGTATTACACCCATGGCATGGCGTAGACCATGGATCATTGGCTCCCCGGATCGTAAACGCAGTTATCGAAATACCAAAAGGATCCAGGGCAAAATATGAGATCGACAAGCCCAGCGGGCTGCTGAAACTTGACCGGGTTATTCATTCCTCCTTCTATTATCCTTCCAATTACGGGTTTATTCCACAGACTTACGGCGATGACAAAGATCCCCTGGACATCCTGGTTTTATCCAGCCTGGAAATTGTGCCGATGTGCCTGGTAACGGCAAAGGTTATTGGTGTCATGCAGATGATCGATGGCGGCGATGCCGACGACAAGATCATTGCGGTTGCAGCACACGATCCCTCTATTAACTATATCAATAACATCGAAGAATTACCCAAACACTTTTTTGAAGAATTGAGACACTTTTTTGAAGAATATAAGCGGCTGGAAAATAAAGCGGTGATCGTGGAAGAATTCCAGGACAAGTCTACAGCTCTCAGGATCGTGCAAGAGGCGATCGACTTTTATAAAGAGAATTTCAAGGACTAATTATTTCGTTTAAAAGCGGCTACCTGCAAACGCAGGTAGCCGGTAAAACGCTCCATATGTCGCTCCAAACCATCCTTTTGCTTTTGATAATAGGCCTGGCGGCCGGCGTTTTAAGTGGTATGGTAGGTGTGGGTGGTGGTATATTGATTGTACCTGCGTTGGTTTTTTTTCTTTCGTTCTCACAGAAAAGTGCGCAGGGTACTTCACTGGGTATTTTGCTGCTGCCGGTTGGCCTGCTTGGCGTTATGCAATACTACAAGCAGGGTCATGTTGATTTAAAAATTGTTCTGATCATCGCAGCTGGTTTTTTGCTGGGAAGCCTGCTTGGAAGCAAAGTCGCTCTGAGCCTGCCCGACGAAAAGGTGAAACGCATTTTCGCGATAGTGCTTATGCTCGTCGCGATAAAGATGTTGTTTTTCGACCGGGTAAAACCAAAGGAAAACCCACACCTCGAAAATGGCGACCCTATATCAACAGCAGCTAAGGACTGACCTCATTTCACTTCAACTTCGACAAAATTGAAGCCATCTCCTGCAAATAAGGTCTTACCTCCTCGGGTTGTTGGTTCACATCGGTATCAAAGTGCCACGCTTCCGTTCTTCCATTCTTTCTGCGTTCGATATGATAGCCTCCCTGGTCGTGACAGTCGGGACATCCAAAGGTGGTATCCGGGCGACTTTCAAGGTACCCCGGGAACGTAGCTTCAAGGGGTTGTGCGAGCTGAAACTTGTCATCGGGTAAAGGTGTATCGCTGAACTTCATCTTACCCGTGTACTTTGTCATCTCGTCCGGGTATAATCGTTCACCAGCTAATTTGTAAAAATGTGCACAGTCGTCAAGACAAAAGTTAGCTGCCGTACCAAAAGCAAAGTAGTCACTGGTTTGCACGTCCTTTTTACAGCCGGTTGTCCCAAGCACGATCAGCAACGAAAGCAAAAAATATTTCATGAGCTTGTTTTTCCTTGCTGACAATAGCTCTTCGGTAACCGTTGCATTATTGCTCTAAAGCTTCTGCTAATTTGCATACCATTTTTGCAGGGCGGATTCGCGTAAAGCACGATTAAGGCTATTACTAAGGTTACGTGATATCCGTCTGTTGATCAATGCATTGCGTCGATAACTTACATTAAACGTTTAATCACGCGGAGCTGGTGGGTGCGTTTCCCGGTTTCTACATTTACTATCCCCATGTTGTCTATTCGGTCGAGCCTTACCTTCCCCGAAGCATGTATTATGGTCTCCTGGTCAAGCAAAATTCCCACGTGAGTAATTTTTCCCTGCTCATTGTCAAAAAATGCCAGGTCACCTCTAAGGACCTCCTGTAAAAAACCTATGGCTTCGCCTTGCCCGGCTTGCTGGTAGGCATCCCGCAACAAGCGAACGCCGAGATAACGAAAAACGGTTTGTGTAAATCCGCTGCAGTCAACGCCAAATACAGACCGGCCACCCCATTGATAAGGACAGTTCAAAAAACGCATAGCTATGCTCGCCAATTGCTCAGCCCTATTGTCGGGCGTGGCATCCCATGTTGTCCCAACGTACCGGAATTTCTGCTGACCAATAATGGCCGCTCCATTGGTGAACAAACCAAGTGAACTCCCCATAGGAACATGCATTATGGATCCATTCAGATCAACTTCCGCAACCCACTCTCCCACAAGCTCATCCCCTACTTCTACGTCCGGTCCGGTTTCCAGAGCCGTAAGCTGGCTTGCCTGGCACCAACCTTCGTAGCCATCATATCCGGCACGTACCCTTATGAAGTCACCAATTGCCTCGAGGACTTCAGCAATTTCCCCAAACAAAAGCTGACTTACCTGTTCACTTCTGTGGGCAGGTTCGGCGCGCATTGGCGCTACAGGGACGGTGCAGGCGGAATGAGACATGGTTGTAATGATGAATTATGGATGTCGTGAGTTACAAGTTGAGGGCTTCTCAGCTAAGCATTATGAGTTACCCTTTCCACCCTGGATCTCACTACTAATCGTTTACGAGGAGTAGCTTGAGTTATGATATTTAAAGTATTGAACGCATGCTGTGTACAAAAAGGAGTTTTTGGAGACCAGCATAGGCAATCCTATTTAACATCGTTGTGTCACTCTCTTGTACAGCAGCTACGCTATTCACCAGGTTGGAAGATTAGAAATGATGAATGATAAATGATAAATGATGAATATGAGCTATAGATTATAGGTTGAATTATGAAGTACAATTTATCAATGAGAACATATGAGGTGCGTGTTTAACAAATATGAACTTACCATACTATTGATAATGAACGAATTATGAAAACTGTCACACATAAAATAAAATATATAATTAATCTCGTTTGCAGGTCGATGCGTTAACGGTTCAACTTTTTCATCTTCACTCTTCCTTTTTAATTTTGCATTTTGAATTTTGCATTAGAACTTGCCTCAGCTATTCTCCTTCCATTGGTACGTCTCGTCTTCGAAAACCTCTTTACCCCAAACCGGTAGCTCGGCTTTTAACCTTTCTACAGTTTCCTCGCAAGCCGCTAAAGCCGCTTTCCGGTGTTTTGACGAAGTAAAAACAAAAAGACTAACCTCACCTACATTCACCCTACCCAAACTATGATAAACGTGCATACAGGTCAGCGGATACTTCTCAAATATTGCTTCCCTGATCTCGTACATCTTTTCCAGCGCCATGTCTTCATAAGTCGTATAATCTATTGCAATCACCTTTTTTTCGCCAATGATATCATCGCGTACCTGGCCGAGAAAAATGCTATGCGCACCGATGTCGGTTTTGGTACTGTGCTTTTGAATACTATCTCCCACAAAGGCAGCCGGAATGGCCCCCGATAAAAAAATGTTTTTTCGTTTTTTGTCCATGCTTATTTCAATTGATCCAGGGCATTAAGGCCACCCCGTAAACTGTATATCGTCTTATTGTTGCCAAATATGGAGCTGATCAAATTTGCGGCCTGCCTGCTTCTTTGGCCCGACTTACAAAACAGGATCAATGTTCCGGCAGCCGACAGCTCTGAACTACGATCCCTGATCTGTGATAAAGGAATGTTCACATGTTTAAATTGCGAAACAGCCGGCAATTCGCCGTCGTTACGCACATCTACTACAATCGAATCAAGATCGTCCAACAAACCATAAAATGCCTGTGGCTCAATTTCGGTGACATTCGGATTCGAACAAAACCATTCATAGCTGGTTTGCTGAAACTCGGCTGCATCTTTTGGCACCAGGTTAGCTGACGCTGACTTACTTAAAATAAAATCTTCCATTTGGCACGATAGCGCGTTGTAGACCAAAAACTTATCTCTAACAATAGTTCCAAGACCCGTAACCATTTTGATTACCTCATTGGCCATTAAACTTCCGATAATCCCCGGCAGAACACCCAAAACACCCGCCTCTGCACAGTTTGGAACTTCGTTTTCGCCCGGTGGAACTGGGAAGATATCCCGGTAGTTTACACCCCTGTCGCCACCGACTGCCGGTAAATTGAAGACGGCGAGCTGGCCCTCGAACTTTGCAATCGCACCGTACACCAATGGTTTGCCCAACAATACGCATGCATCATTAACCATATAGCGGGTAGCGAAGTTATCTGAACCATCCACGACTATATCATATTGCTCAATGATCTCAAGGGCATTTGCGGTTCCCAGCCTTAACGGGTAAGGAATAAGTTTAATGTCGGGGTT
>JASLBT010000326.1 GCA_030146445.1 Segetibacter sp.
GCGTGGCAGACGTGTGCCCTAAACGGACTTGTTCGCGGACGTGTTCCACCGCGCCGCTGTTCGGGATTTAGCTCGTATTGAAGTTGTTTTTACGACTTTTCTGCAGAAGCTGCTTAACTAAACAACAATCCTGAACAATGCGAGTTTGAGGCTTCGGAAGCCGAACTTTTAAAATTGGAGAATATGGGAGATGGCTTGTAGATTATTGTTGGAAGCCCCGCCAAAATCTCTGGAAAGTTTGTTAATTTACGTTCTTTAACGTGCGCGGGCGGTTAACATTAATTACTGCCTGCTTCATGTTTCACGCTCGATCACCAGGCTGGTATCCCCCGGAAAAGCAACTTTCTTTTATCGGCTTGCACTATGCCTCAGCTGTACAGGCGCCGGAAATCGTGCGTGTCAATCGCATCAACGCTATTCGGCATTGTGCCGTATGGTAGCTTAGAATGCTTAAGCGGTTTTTACCCCCTCTGCTCCAATTTCGGATGCTTCGGAATTGATGACTGCTAACCTTTGAACCGAAAAAATGAAACCCTTAAATTGGTTTTGAAAACGCAGATGCAGTAACCTTGCATCTGAATCTTCCAAACCATCCTGTGAATTGCCCAGGTAAATTGACCCGATAAAATCTAAATCATTGAAAAATCCCCGGCTCGTTCTTCCTTTTATATTGCTGCTACTGTGTTTACAAGGTATCGGGCAAATTCCACAAGATAAAGGTGCCAAAGGCGCCCAGGAAATCTTGAGATGTGCGACAATGGAAGCCCTGGAGCGCAACCTGAATGATCCCGCTTTCAAGGCGCAGTACGAGAAAGGTATCCGCGATTATGAGCGCTCGCTTGAAATGCGCACCGGTGTAACCTCCCGCAATACGAATTTGACAGGCCCGGTCACGATCCCTGTTGTGGTGCACATCGTTTTGCCTAATCCGTATGTTGTTACAGACGCTGATGTCGACTATTTCCTAAACCGATTGAATGACGATTTTTCGGGGCTTAACCCCGACAGCACCAATGCTTCGCCATTTTATCCCGTTCGTGGTCATTCACTGTTGCGGTTTACCCGCGCACGCCGCGACCCGGCGGGAAATTTCACGGGCGGTGTAGAAAGACGCGTCGGCAATGTTTTTATTCGCGGTGTAACCTACCAGCCGATCAAACATTCTTCTGATGGTGGGCTGGATGCCTGGGATGTCAGCCGTTATTATAACTTATGGGTTGGAATGGGAGATCCGGCGCTGGGTTTACTTGGTATCGCACCGGCAATTGGCCCGGGGGCACAAACGGAAAGTAACACCAGTACGGTAGGGATTGATGGAGTTTGCGTGGATTATTCCGCATTTTCAAACTCCTGCTATTCTATTCCTGCCTTTAACCTTGCACGCACCGCCGTGCATGAAATTGGTCATAACTTCGGCTTATACCATACTTTCCAGGGTGGATGTGCTGCGATTAACGACTTTGGTCAGCTCACGACTCCTTTGTGCCAGCTTCCTGCAAGTTTGTTGGGTCCTGCCGACGATACCCCAGCCCAAAGCAGTTCAACATCAGGATGCGCGGCGGGTGACGTTGCCGGGGGTTGCACAACAGCGGCCGGTGCACCGATAAATAAGATGTACCAAAATTTTATGGACTATACGGATGACCGGTGTTATTCGATGTTTACGAAAGGTCAGGTCGAACGTATGCATTGGGTGCTGGAAAACTGTCGTCCCGGTTACCTGACTACACAAGGTTATTTACCACCCTCAAACGTTCCTCTGCTCGACGTTGCCCCAACAGACATTGTCAGCCCCGGCGGATTTGAGTTCGACTCCCTGACCTGTACTTCGGTCGCCTATGATAATATTACCTGTCCGGGAACGGTTACTCCCAGGGTTAGGATAACCAACCTGGGCACCGAGACGCTAACGTCAGTTACCGTAGGAATGAGTTTTAACAATGGCACTGCCGTGCAGGTAACTGCACCGGTGAACCTTGCAATGAATAACTCTACTGTAGTGGCATTAAGCGACATCAATTTTACTCCCGGCGCTAACCAGGTTTTAAAGTTCTGGACATCGCTGCCGAACGGAAGTGCCGACCAGGTTCCATCCAACGATACACTTACGTTAAACCTGACTGTAGGCGTGGGCAGAGACCTGCCCCTTGTTGAAGACTTCAGCAGTCCAACGTTCCCACCACCGGGATGGTCATTGGCGAAGCTCGCGGGACCCACTCCTGGTGTCTCCTGGACGCGTTCGGATGCTACAAACGGCGGTGCCCCAGGATCGGCGGTAGCGAAGTTTTGGGATATTCCGACCGGTAACAGAATCGATTTACGGACACCACTTCTTTCTACCCTGAACGCCGATACCGTGATTCTAAGCTTCGATGTTGCACATCGCCAGTACAATGCTGTTCAGGACACCCTCGGCATTTGGGTTTCCGGCGATTGCGGTGCCACATTCACCCGGGTTTTTGAGCAATGGAGTTCTCAGTTAACCACATCGGCGCCGAACGCGATCCAACTTATAAACCCTACGGGATCTGACTGGAAAAACATTACGCTGAAGTTTCCGCAAACAGGCGTTTTTGCAAGCCCAAATATTCTAATTGCATTCAGGGGCGCAAGCAGGTTTGGAAATAACATTTACCTCGACAACATCAACATATCAAAAATTACCATATTCAGGAGAGATCTGACTCCTGTTGCCTTTACCGATCCATTTACTACCATTTGCGATGGCAATAATGTGACACCGGCGATCAGGATCCACAACCAGGGAATAGACACGATCCGTTCGTTCACGATTAACTACACGGTCAATGGTACGCCGCAGGCTGCTGTCAACTTTAGCGGAAGCGTGCCGAAAGACTCGACGGTTATCGTTCAATTAAACACTGCGAACTTCCAGCCAGGGGATTACACCATTGAGGCCTGGACCTCGAACCCGAATGGTCAACCTGATCAGTTGCCGTCAAACGATACGATCGTGTACAGGTTTGAGGTAGTGCCTACAATCGCGGCTCCGATAGTGGAAACTTTTGAAAGCTCAACGTTCCCGCCGCCGGGCTGGTCTGTAACACAGCAACCGGCTGATGCCATTACCTGGACACGAACCAACCAGGCCGGCTCAATGAGCACGGCGTCAGCATACATCAATAATTTTAGTTATGCAGCAAACGACCGGGTGGATGATCTTATAACGCCATCTTTGAGTTATTCCGGGGCAGACTCGGTATTCATTAAGTTTGATGTGGCTGCAAGCACTTACAGCTTTCCCGGAAGCACCGCGATCCCGCTGGATACGCTTGAAGTGTTGGTGACCACCGACTGCGGCAGGAGTTTTACGTCCATTTACAAAAAGTATGGTAGTGACTTGCAGACCATCGGCGATCCTAACAACCCGAACACCGACGAGTTCTTCCCAACCCTGCAAAGCCAGTGGCGGACGGATTCGGTAAATGTTACGCGCTTACTCGGTTCATCGAATAATGTAAGGTTTGTATTCCGCAATACCACCAATTTCGAGAACAACATCTTCCTCGATAATATCACTTTTACGCCGAAGGTTCTACCGGCAAGGTTAAAGCAGAATGGATACATGATCACGCCCAATCCCTTTAACAACCAGTTTGCCATTCAGCATTACCTGCCTCCAACCGACCTGAGGGGCTTCGGTGTTTATAACTCAACAGGGCAGCTTGTTTTAAGCCAATCATTTGGTGAAGGCAGGGCCGACAGCTATATCCAGGTGAACCTCGCTCATATGCCATCAGGTGTATACACTGTTAAGCTGATGTACACCGGCAGGACAATCACTCAGAAACTTGTTAAAATAAACTAAGGCTACACTGTTTACTTAATAAAACTGCCCCCGGCTTAGGGGGCAGTTTTATTTGGCGGCTATTCTGCCTTAGCTTTGCGCAAATCTTTTTTATGATCGTATCAGCACAGGATTTGCCGGCAAGGATCATTGAATACGTTGGCGACAGGGAATTGAGGGATATAGGTGAAAAGGTTATAAATCGGGAGCGAATTTGTGAGCACGACGGGATTATTCTGTTTGAAAAGGGGTCCCTTTCTTTTGTAGGTGCATTGGCAAACTGGGTGCGCGAGCAAAAACATGGAAATAAAACCTACTTCAACCGTAATTTTCATATTGAACCGACCAATGTTTGTGTATACTCGTGCAAGTTTTGTTCTTACTCGAAATTATATGCGCACAAGGAAGATGGTTGGGAGCTCAGTATCGGGCAGATGCTTGATATCGTAAAAAAGTATGATGGTCAGCCAGTGACGGAAGTGCATATCGTAGGCGGGGTGCATCCAAAAATGAACCTTTCTTTTTTTCTGCAATTGATCAGGGAAATACGTGCTTACCGTCCCGACATCCACATCAAAGGCTTTACGCCGGTTGAACTGGACTATATGTTTCGAAAAGCAAGGCTTAGCCCGGCGGATGGAATGCAACAGCTAAAAGAAGCGGGCTTGCAATCGTTACCCGGTGGAGGCGCCGAAATATTTCACCCCGAAATACGCCAGCAGATCTGTGCCGATAAAGTAGACGCAAACGGATGGTTGGCCATTCACAAAGCCGCCCACAACCTGGGTATGCACAGCAACGCCACCATGTTGTATGGCCATATCGAAGCTTATTGGCATCGTGTTGATCATATGGAAACGTTGCGTAAACTGCAGGATGAAACAGGCGGCTTTAACACCTTTATTCCGTTGAAGTTTCGCAATCATGATAATGAGATGAGCAATGTAAAGGAAAGTAATGTTGTAGAAGATATGCGGATGTATGCCATTGCCCGGCTTTACCTGGATAACTTTCCGCATTTAAAGGCATACTGGCCTATGCTCGGGCGCCAAAATGCACAATTGGCGCTGTCTTTCGGGGTAAACGATATTGATGGCACAATCGATGACACAACGAAGATCTATTCTCTTGCAGGCAGCGAGGAGCAAAATCCGGCCATGAGCACGGCGGAACTTGTATCGCTGGTAAAACAAGTTAAACGGGTACCTGTTGAGCGCGACACCCTGTACAACGTGGTTCGCGATTATTCCACGGGTGATTTCGATAAGGGACCGACCTTGCAAGTTAATCCCCAACTAAACTAAGGATGGCTGGGGACGATTATGGTTTTGGTGATCAAACAGCGCCTGAAAATACGTAAACGACAGGAAGCCTCAACACCAGGTAAAATGATGTTGAGGAAGAAATATGACTTTAACAGCTAACACGATTTTATGAAGAATTACGTTTTATGTTTTACATTAATGATGATGGTGAATTTTTCCAATGCACAGGGGAGATTGAGCGATCATAACACAATTGGCTGGTATACAACGATTGTAACCCCGAAGATCAGTGATCGGGTTAGCGGTCATTTCGAGTACCAGTGGCGGAGAAACAATCTGGTCACCGACTGGCAGCAGAGCTTACTTCGGGTGGGCCTGAATTACCAGGTAAATCCCAATGTAGCCTTTCATGTTGGATACGGCTGGATCGAGACGTTCCCATACGGTGAATATTCGATCGCTGCAGTCCCTAAGCGGTTCCCCGAACATCGCATCTATGAACAGGTTGTCGTGAATGCCCCGCTGGGGAAAGCGTCATTGTTGCACCGACTTCGGCTTGAACAGCGGTGGGTTGGACGGTTGAATGACCTTACCAGTGAAAAGGCAGACGAATATGTTTACCTGAACCGGCTGAGGTATATGCCGAGGCTGGATGTACCGGTTGGCGGCAAGTTTTATGCTGCCTTGTACGATGAGATATTCATAGGATTTGGTGAAAATATTGGTGAAAACGTATTTGATCAAAATCGGGTGGCGTTGCTGGCAGGTTATAAAGCCGGCAGTAAGTTCAGGATTGAAGCCGGATACCTTAACCAAACCGCTCAGCTTGGTCGTGAGATAGGGGGAAAGAACGTTTTCCAGTACAACAATGGGCTGATCGTTAACACCTATTTCAATTTCTAGGTGGTGAACCGCTGTTCCGGATTAACCTGGTGTGTCGAACAGCACCTGCCTCGGGCGACTGATCCACCCTGTGGTGATGGTCCCAATTACGACGCTGTCTTAAACAAACCCGGCACATAACCCTCACGACGTATGCACCGTTATTTTGTGGTTAACAAACCATACAACATGGTTTCGCAGTTTGTAAGCTCACACAAAGTAAAACTGCTCGGCGACCTTGCTTTTACGTTTCCAGAGGGCACCCATGCAGTTGGCAGGCTCGACAACCGATCCGAAGGTTTGTTGTTGCTAACGACCAACAAGAGAATTACGCGCTTACTTTTTGAAAGTGAACAGCCGCACAAACGCACCTATCTTGTACAGGTAAAAAAGTTGGTTGAAGAAGACGCTGTTCTGCAG
>JASLBT010000449.1 GCA_030146445.1 Segetibacter sp.
TGCATTCTCTTATTGCTGCAGCGATCCCCGGGGTTCTCTGCCGTGCGTTTCGCCGGAGAGGTGTGAAGAAGACGGAGTTGATAATTTGCGTAGTTGCGTGGGAACGCTACAATACATAATTTGTTCGTCATAAGCTTGCCCCTAAAGCTTTCTCCAGGGTGAAGCGTTTACGTGTGACCAGGTTGGTTAGGTGTGCAAGTTGGCCGCTAAACAGCTACTTGAGTTTTTAATAAATGGTTACGTCGCTTTCGACTTTGTCGTTCGATGAAGTTCTTGTTATACTTTGTAAATACAATCGGCAATTATGAACTATCATAGGTTAACAATACCGGAAGTATTCGAGCAGCTGGGTACCACTGAGAAAGGACTCTCCGATGTTGCGGCTCAGGAAAAACTCCAGTCCGTCGGCCCCAATCAACTTGAGGAGGGGAAACGCAAAACAGCCATCGGCATTTTGCTTGCGCAGTTCAAAGACCTCATGATCATCATCCTTATGGGTGCGGCTGTTGTCTCCGGAATAATTGGCGATCTTACTGATACCATTGTTATCCTCGTCATCGTTCTCGTTAATGCGCTGATCGGTTTTGTTCAGGAATTCCGGGCTGAAAAGGCCATGCTCGCACTGAAGCAGCTGTCTGTCACGCAGGCAAAGGTTATCCGTAACGGAACCGTTAAGTGGTTATCGGCTCTCGATCTCGTGCCCGGGGATGTCATCATTTTAGAAGCAGGAAACGCGGTTCCGGCCGACTTACGCATTATCGAGTCGTTTAACCTTAAGATTGAGGAAGCCGCACTTACCGGGGAGTCGGAAGCAGTTGCTAAAGTAACCGAAGTACTCGAAGCCGATGACCTGCCCATTGGTGATCGGATAAACCTGGCGTTTAAAGGTACTTTGGCGACATCAGGCAGAGGAACAGGCGTGGTAGTAGCTACGGGGATGCAAACCGAGCTTGGCCGTATTGCCCGGTTATTGCAGGAAGATGAACAGCTCACGCCATTACAAAAGAGGATGGCTTCATTTAGTAAAAAGCTTTCGATACTCGTGGCCGGACTTTGCGTTGTGTTTTTTGTCGCAGGTTGGCTACGAGGCGAAGACGTTTTTACAATGATCATGACCAGCATTTCGCTTGCAGTAGCCGCTATTCCCGAAGCGTTGCCGGCGGTAATTACGATTTCCCTTGCGCTGGCGGCAAAGCGGATGATCCAATATAACACCCTGATCAGGAAATTGCCCACGGTTGAGACACTGGGTTCCGTATCCTTTATCTGCACAGATAAAACCGGAACGCTTACTAAAAACAAGATGCATGTTGAGCAGGTGTACGTTGACGGCCGGATGTATGAAACCAGCCAGTTGGCTGCGCATTTGCAACAGGAAAATCTTTCGTTATTGTTACACGCATTTGCACTCAACAACGATGCGCTTGAAGATGAGGGAACCCTTAAAGGCGACAGTACGGAAATTGCATTGATGGAAGTTGCCCGGGAACAAAACATCCATCCCGCCGAATGGCCGCGTTTAGCTGAACTGGCTTTTGATGCAGATAGAAAGCTCATGACCACCTTTCATGCTTTCGACGATAAGATAATTTCATTCACCAAGGGGGCGCCAGACATGTTGCAGCAAAGGTGCGCCGAACCAGACGCCGGCTTACAGCAACAGGTTGACGAGATGGCTTTAAACGGACTGCGGGTCCTTGGTTTTGCTTACCGCTACTGGGACAGTGTTCCTGATAAACGCGATAGTGAAAACATCGAAGCCGACTTGCATTTCCTCGGATTAACAGGTATGTTGGATCCGCCACGCGAGGAGGTTTTTGATGCAGTAGAACAGTGTAAGTCGGCCGGGATTGTGCCGGTGATGATTACTGGTGATCATCCCCTTACAGCAAAAAATATCGCACAACGGCTTGGGATACTCGAAAGCGAAAGCGACCTGGTGGTAACCGGCCAGGAGTTGGCAGCACTAAGCGAGGAGAGCTTTGTTGAGCAGGTGGAAAGAGTCAGGGTCTATGCCCGCGTGTCTCCTGAACAAAAGTTGTTCATCGTAAAAACTTTGCAACAAAAAGAGCACTTTGTTGCCATGACGGGAGATGGGGTAAATGATGCACCTTCTTTAAAGCGCGCAAACATTGGTATCGCTATGGGCATCACCGGAACCGACGTAGCTAAAGAGGCGGCTCACATGATCTTGCTTGATGATAATTTTTCTACGATCGTTAGGGCGGTAAAAGAAGGCAGGAGAATTTACGACAACATCCTGAAGTTTATCAAATACCTCATGACAACGAATTCGGCAGAGTTATGGACCTTATTGCTGGGGCCGATATTTAACCTTCCCATTGCACTATTGCCCATCCACATCTTATGGATCAATCTTGTTTCCGACGGTTTGCCAGCCATTACGCTGTCATTTGAAAAAGCTGAAAAAGACATAATGAGCAGGCCGCCCAGGGCTCCCGGCGAAAGTGTGTTCGCCGAAGGCAGGGGCTTACACATGATCTGGGTGGGTATGTTGATGGGTGGTGTCACCTTAGCTGCGCAGGTATACGCAATAAACAATGGACTCCACTGGCAAACGATTGTTTTCAATGTACTGTGCTTAAGCCAAATGGCGCATATACTTGCTATAAGAGCAGGTAATCAGTCGGTGTTTAGTATCGGTATGTTTTCCAACAAGCCGCTCATCGCCTCCGTTTTGCTCACGATTATTCTCCAGTTTGTTGTTACTTACACACCCGTGCTTCACCCCGTATTCAGAACAGAGTCGCTAACCCTTCCGGAATTTTTAGGGGTTTGCGCCGCATCGTCAATAGTGTTTTTTGCAGTGGAAATCGAAAAATTACTTTTCAGGCGCAAACGCCGGTTGCGCCAGCTTCAGCTGCCAGCCAAACGGGCAAATGTTGCCTAGCTTAGTGGGCTCATTTACCACTAGTGCGGCTCCGCAGTGTCACCTGGATAGCTGGGCACAATTATTCTACAGCTTTCGTCGCGGTAGGATTCTTGTAAGCGGCTTAAAGGAGTTAACTTTAAGAACCATCACCTTATAAAAAGAATACCATGTTAAATAAAACTTTCTACGCTGAGAACGATCAAATGATCAACGATCAGCTTTCCAACGTTACAATCGATTCTGTTTTAAGTAGCCTTTTCACCGGGCAGGCTTTACCGGGAGATCCAAAGAAGAAACCGGAACTTGAACCGGGGCAACTTCCAAATGAAGATCCGGGCGAAGCGGGTGGAACCGATGATGACGATGACTTCAACCCACTGTATGAGCCATCCATTGGGGATGACCCGGGTACCGAAGAAACTAAGATTCCGGTTATGACCAAAGTCCTGCTTCGGCAGGACTAGTTACGGCGTTTACATCAGCAGGCAATGTAGTTTTCAGTATTTGCCTTGCAACCGTTCAACTTTGGTTCGCCATACCGGCGTTAAGCCCAATCGTCAGGCATGTGCTATAAATACCGGTAACTGGGTCTCAGCAATCAAAAGGTCGGCTTTACTTTGGTGCAGCCAACGCGAAATTGAGCTGCGTTGATATGCGCCCAGCACAACCATCGGCTGCTTGTCTCCTTGCTGCAAATGCGTTAACAAAGCTTCAGGTGTTTCCTCGTTCCTGATGATGGTTTCGGTAACGCTCCGATATCTCCGTTCCAGGAGTTCTTGCAGCAACTGGTGATTGGGGAAATGGTCGCTATGTTTATCATCTGTAATCATCAGCACTTCTACCTGCTGGTCGTCCGATGCGGGAAAAAGATAGCTAAACTGTTTTATCGCGTATACCGACGATGGACTACCATCATAGGCAAAAACAATCTTCTCAATTCGTTTGAATGTAGGTGGCACAACCAGCACCGGGCTTAAAGTATCCGACAAAAAACTCTTGATGAAGTGGGCTGGCTTCGACCGGTCCGAGCTTGCGAAACGTTCATCACCGTCAATAATAACCAGGTCGGCATAACAACTTTCAAGAATCAAGGCGTCAAGTGCAAGCGTTTTGTTCTGATGAATATCGTATTGAACACCTTCCACATCAAACCGGCTTCGAACCTGGCCGATTGCGGCATCTTTTTGCCGGTCTTCTTTTTCGATCAGTTCGTCCATTTTCGAAAGGTCGGCATACTTGTATTCTTCGTGATTTTCAGCCACCGGGGAATGGTAAGCGATGTCTTCCAGGAAGGCTGCAACAATGTGCCAACCATACTCTTTCGCGAAGTATGCCGAATAGTCAATTGTACTGTGTGATAATTTCAAACCATCAAGTGCTGCAATGATCTTCTTCATATAAGAGTTGTTAGTCGTTTTGCCTGCATCTAAACGCATCGTCACGCGGGCCCTGCCAGATGTATGCGGCTTATCGCTGCAGGCCAAAGCTAGCTTAATCTTAAGCTTATTCCAATGTCAATTGTAAGACAGCCCTGTGAAGCTTCTACGAGCAACTTCAATTGACACTACGCAACCTCGTATGCCTCCAGCTGTTCGATTGGCAATTCAGTACGCCATCCTGGTGAAAACCTGAATGCCGAAAAGTTATCGTAACGGTAGCTGATTCTTGCTACCAGGAGATGATTTTTGTGGGGACGAGCAATTGTGCGTTGGGCATCTTTGGTTGTGTCACTCACTTGTACCGCATATCGTTGCGCGGCAGAAAA
>JASLBT010000455.1 GCA_030146445.1 Segetibacter sp.
GCCCGCATGATACAGGAAAGGGCGCGTGAGCTCGCAGTGATCGAAACCCTGAATGGCGGCAAGCCGATAAGAGAAAGCCGCGACTTTGATATACCCGTGGTCGCCAACCATTTTTTTTACTATGCCGGCTGGGCCGACAAGCTCGAATACGCATTTCCGAATCGCAGGCCACAACCGCTTGGGGTTGCTGCACAGATTATCCCATGGAACTTCCCGCTGATGATGGCTGCCTGGAAGATCGCGCCCGCAATCGCAACCGGCAATACCGTTGTACTAAAGCCTGCCGAAACAACCCCGCTCACTGCACTTAAACTAGCCGAGATCATCGAAGAGTCGGGTTTGCCACCCGGTGTGGTCAACATTATCACGGGGGCCGGCGCCACAGGAAGTGCATTGGTAAACCATCCCGATGTAAATAAAATTGCTTTCACGGGTAGTACCGAAGTAGGCAAACTCATTCAGAAAGCGATAGCAGGTACGCCAAAAAAGGCTACGCTTGAACTGGGAGGGAAAGCTGCCAATATCATTTTCGACGATGCCCCGATAGACCAGGCCGTAGAAGGGGTGATCAACGGCATATTTTTTAACCAGGGACACGTTTGTTGTGCTGGTTCGAGGTTGTATGTGCAGGAGTCGGTTCTCGACGAAGTAGTACGCAAACTAAAGGACCGGCTGGAAACACTGATTGTTGGCGACCCTATGGATAAGAATACCGATATCGGAGCCATCAACTCTAAGCAACAACTGGACAACATTAACAAATACCTGGAGATAGGTTGTGCCGAAGGTGCCGAAATGTACCAACCCAATATCGAACTTCCGTTAAAAGGCTTTTTCTGCAAGCCTACCATCTTTACCAATGTTGCCCAATCAAACAGGATCTCGCAGGAAGAGATCTTTGGTCCCGTATTGGCCATCCAGAGCTTTCGAACCGATGATGAGGTGATTGAAAAAGCCAATAACAGCCCATACGGTCTTTCAGCAGGTGTATGGACGGACAAAGGGTCGAAGATCTTCAACCTTACTACAAAACTAAGAGCAGGAGTAGTATGGGCAAACACTTATAACCAGTTCGATCCCACTTCGCCTTTTGGCGGTTACAAAGAAAGCGGCTACGGCAGGGAAGGGGGATTACATGGATTGAACGCTTACGTAAAGTTTTAAGTGGGAGAGGGCGATTAGTTGATAAGTTGAGAGGTTGATAAGTTTAGGCAGCCGGTTAATTGTTGACAGGTATACATTAGCATGCTAATAAAATAAAGATCATGTCAGTTAAAAACAAAGAGACGATCACTAGTGAACCGGGGGCCGACATGAGGCAGCCTGAAGAAGGGAGCCGCCGGTTGGAGGTTTTAAAAACCTATAAGATCTACATCGGGGGTAAGTTTCCCCGCACGGAGTCCGGGAGGTATTATGTTGCGCAGGATGAAGCTGGTGGAAAACTCGCCAATGTATGCCTGAGTTCGCGTAAAGACTTCCGCGAAGCGGTTGTTGCTGCCCGTACAGCCTTTGGTGACTGGGGTGCCAGGGCTGCTTTTAATCGGGGACAGGTACTATACCGTATCGCTGAAATGCTTGAAGGACGCAAATTGCAGTTTGTAGATGAACTGGTTAAACAGGGTGCAGAACAAGATGGAGCGGAGTTGGAAGTGGACCGCTCAATTGACCGGTTGATCTATTATGCCGGCTGGTGCGATAAGTTCCAACAGTTGTTCAGCAGTGTCAATCCCGTTGCAACGTCTCATTTTAATTTTTCGGTACCTGAACCTACTGGTGTCGTCTCCATCCTGGCTCCGCAAGGAAGCGGGTTGCTGGGGCTGGTGTCGGTGATTGCACCGGTAATTGCCGGCGGCAATACCTGTGTTGTGCTCGGTTCTTACAGCAAGCCTTTGAGTGCGGTCACGTTTGCCGAAGTGCTCAGTACTTCGGATGTTCCTGGTGGAGTCGTGAATATACTGACCGGTAAAGTAGAAGAGCTCGCTCCCTATTTTGCCGACCACATGGATGTAAATGCCCTTGTTTATTGCGGGGACGACGTAGAGATGAAGAAGCTTTTACAGCAAAAAGCAGCCATCAACTTAAAACGTGTAGTGTTTTACGATCATGTGGATTGGATAACAACGAACGGGCAATCGCCGTACCTGATCGCCGACACACAGGAAATTAAAACTACCTGGCACCCGATCGAAAATATCGGCGGAGCCAGGGCGGGTTACTAGACCTAGCATCGCTTTATACCCGGCTTTAAACAAAAATCGCCTGCCAAAAAACATACCCGCGGCCAGCAATTACCAGCCCGTTCGGGTAGATTAAAATAATAATGCATTAGCCCGCCAGTGGCGTGTTTTCCTTAGAAATGTTGTTTTCAGTGCGCGGCTTTGTAGGGTTTGGTCCGCTACCTTAGTGTATTCATACACACTATGGTTACGATAATGCATTCTTCAGCAGGTGTGTTATTCCTGTTTACTGAACCTTACCTTTGACACGTATGAAAGAACTCTCGGTTGTAATTACGGTAATGAACGAAGAGGATAATATCCGGCCAATGGTACAGGCACTTGAAGAGGCCCTAAGCGGGTTTAATTACGAGGCGATCTTTGTCGACGATGGTTCAACCGATGCAACCCGGGCAAGGCTGAAAGAATTGGTAAGCGATCGCGTAATACTTGTTGAACTGCGAAAAAATTATGGTCAGAGTACCGCAATGACAGCCGGCATAGACCATACCAGGGGCGAATACATTGCGCTGCTCGATGGCGACCTTCAAAATGATCCTACCGACATACCCGGTATGCTGGAGTTGCTGAAAAAAGAAGATTGGGATGTGGTTGCAGGAAACCGGAAGAACCGGAAGGATGGTTTTATCCTCCGGAAGATACCGAGTAAAATCGCCAACTACCTTATCCGCCGGTGGACCCGGGTTTACATAAAAGATTATGGTTGTACCCTAAAGCTTTTCAAACGGGAGATCGCCGAAGACCTGGGAATTTACGGGGAGCTTCACCGGTTTATACCAGTTCTTGCAGCCATGCAGGGTGCACGTATCACCCAGGTTGATGTAAAACATCATGCCCGAAGGTTTGGCACATCAAAGTATGGTCTCGGCAGAACATTCCGTGTGATGAGCGATCTCATTACCATGATCTTTTTCAGGAGTTATATCCAGAAGCCTATGCACCTTTTCGGCACCATGGGTTTTGTTAGCCTGGCAGCCGGAATACTCATTAATGCCTATCTCCTGGTACTAAAAATACTTGGTTACGACATATGGGGAAAACCCCTGCTCATCCTTGGCCTGATCTTTCTTCTCGGAGGTATTCAACTTATCACCATAGGCATACTCGCCGAAATAAATGTGCGCACCTACTTTGAATCTTCGAACCGCAAAACTTACCAGGTAAGAAAGATCTATGGCGGACAACAGGCTTAAAAACGGGCTGAAACTGCTCCTTAAAATCGGAGTAACGATTCTTTGCCTTTGGTATGTAAGTCGCAAGATCGATTTCCTGCTTACCTGGCAACTCCTGAAACAAAGTAGTAAGTGGTGGTTGATCATCGCCACAATTCTTTTTGTGCTGTCTAAGGTCGTCTCCTCGTTTCGCCTTAATCATTATCTCCGTAACATCGGTGCTGGCTTACCGGAACGGGCAAACCTGAAACTCTACTGGCTGGGGATGTTTTATAACCTTTTTCTACCCGGCGGCATTGGCGGCGACGCTTATAAAGTAATTGTTATCAATCGCCGGTTTGGCCATCCCTTGAAGAAGCTTAGCGCGGCGGTGGTATTGGACCGGATCAGTGGTGTCGCGGGTTTGGGCGTGCTATCGGCAGTATGCTATTTCCTGATCTTTAAAGGGGAACAATATTCGTGGTGGCTGCTTGCTGCCATCCTGCCTGGCCTGGCCCTGTATTACTTACTTGTGCAAAAGGTGTTCCCATCGTTTGTGAGCAGCTATGGGAGCACTTTATTTCTCGGCATCGTAGTGCAGGTATTGCAGGTTATTTGTGTGTACTTTATCATGTCTTCCGTTCATATAAACGCAAATCACTACGAATACATCCTGCTGTTCCTGGTATCCTCCGTAGTGGCTATTCTTCCATTTACCATCGGGGGTTTGGGTGCCCGGGAAGTTGTTTTTTTATGGGGGAGCCAGCATTTTCAGCTCGATAGCCACCAATCCATTTATATCAGCTTGTTGTTCTACATCATCACCCTGGTAACGTCATTCGTGGGCATTCGGTGGGTATATACCGATCCACTGCTGAGAGTGCAGCCGGTGAATAAAGCGGCGCGTGCATCACGATACTGAGAACGGAAGTTTAAACCGCCGCTTTTGCGCCAAAATAGGCCATCATACCCATTCCTATTTCTATTGCGCGCTCATCAACGTTAAACTTTGGTGTATGCACATTATGAATAATCCCTTTGTCGTCGTTGCGTACTCCCAGCCGGTAAAAACAACCAGGAACTACATGGGTATAGTATCCAAAATCTTCGGCACCCATTCGAAGCTCTGTTTCTTCAACGTTATCGCTACCCATAAAATCCTTTGCAAGTCCCCAGGCGTTCTCGGTAAGCGCAGGGTCATTGTCTACAAACGGGTAGCCCACATCAATTAAAATCTCAGCTTCACCACCAAGCGCATGTACCAATTCGTAAGTCTGTTTTTTTATGAGTTCATGTGCTTTGTAGCGCCATTCTTCATCCATTGCGCGAAAGGTGCCCATCAGTTTAACTTCGCTCGGTATTACGTTCGTGGTGTTCCCGCCTTTTATAGAACAGATTGATAACACCGATGGGGATGTAGGATTATTGTTCCGGCTGATCACCTGTTGCAGACTTACAATGAGGTGGGAGGCAATGAGGACCGTGTCGGCGGTTAGGTGAGGAGCTGCGGCATGGCCGCCTTTGCTTTTTACCGTGATAAAAATCTCATCCGCACTTGCCATTACCCGGCCTTTCCTAAAACTTAGTTTCCCGATAGGCAGTCCCGGGTGTACGTGTAAGCCAAAAATGCCTTGTGGCCGGGGATTTTCCAGTACACCTTCTTTGATCATCAGGCTTGCCCCACCGGGGTTTCGTTCTTCACCCGGCTGGAAAATCAGCTTTACCGTGCCCTCCCATTCATCCTTAAGTTCGTTCAGTATTCGTGTTGCACCCAGCAAGCATGTGGTATGCACGTCGTGGCCACAAGCATGCATCACACCTTCATGCACGGATTGGTAAGCCATCCCCGTTTCTTCCAGTATGGGCAATGCATCGATATCGCCACGTAGCGCAAAAACCCTGCTGCCGGGGTTCTTGCCAAATACATAGCCCACCACACCTGTTGTTGCTTTTACTTCGTGAGGAATATGCCACTGATCGAGCTTGTCCCTGATGAATTTCGAGGTTTCGAATTCCTGGTAACTCAGTTCCGGATGCGCATGCAGGTATCGGCGGATCGAAATAAATTCATCGTGGTACCGGCTTGCAAGAGCCTTGATTTTGTCTTTAAGCATGTTGATTTTCAAAGATACCTGATTCGGGCATCACCGCTAAAACCCGAGATCCTCTTCATCTGTTAAGGTATATTCGATGAGGTCAGGGATTACGTAGATATATTTGTCAGGGTACAGATTTGAAATCAGCTTCTTCAAATCGGCAGCGTCGCGCTGCTTTAGAAAATTGCCGATCCGTACCCTGAAATTTGGCGCCTGGTAAAGCAGGTACGTTTTTTCATCGGGGAACCGGCGCAGCATCTCGGCCTTTACTTTATTTGCTTCCTCGCGTTTGGATGTATTGATCACCTGGATGCGGTAACCCCGTATCTTACCACTTCTCGACAATAGCGATGCACGTTTATTGATTTCAGCCTGCTTGGCAGAAAGCACGTCGAGGCGTGGATCCTTGTGTACGACAACAGGGCCAAAGCCTGTATCAGGGAAAATCGATCCCTGTTGTTTTTGCGCCGACAAGTTCAATGTGGTGATAATCAGAAAAAGCCCAATAATGTAGCGCATGATGTATTCTTTTAATCGTTAAACCAGTTTCCGCAATAGCTCACTTTATATCGTTGTGGTTGTTTGCTGTTCGGCCATAATTGACAGGGCATTGCCCGTTACAATGATGGATGCACCTGCTCCCATGTATGCAAGGGCAGCCTGGTAATTTTGAGCGACGGCCGCAATCTGCACCTTGTCGGCCAGGTGGTTTCGCATGATCCGGACCGCCTCGGGTGTCGGCTCGTGGGCCCCAAACCCGGTAGAGACCTTCAATACATCAGTACCGGCAACGCCATACAGATCGCAACATTTCAGCATCTCCTCCCCGGTAAGCAGCCCTGTTTCAATGGAAAAAATCAGCCCCTTGTCTTTCTTTTTTAGCACCGGCACGATGTGATTGATCTCCTGTGCTACGTATGCCCAGTCACCGTTTTTTATTGCCATCACATTCACCACAACTTCAAGCGTATCTGCACCGTCGACCATTGCAAGCAATATTTCTGCCAGTTTCGCCTCAATGTACTGGTAACCCAATGGATAAGCAATAACGGTGGAAGTTTTCACCGTGCTACCGTTCAATTGCTCCTTTGCTCTTTTCAAAAAAAGCGGGGGAACACAGATCGAATCAAATCCATTTGCCTTTGCATCTGAACACAGCTTGTCGATATCAGTAACGAGCGGGGGCGGAGTTAAAAGGGTTGAAACAATATTGGTTGGCGAAAGCATGAGCGTGATTGATACTTGTTAAATGCGGATTTGAAGAATTGTAGTACGGGCAAAATCCCCGACAGTGCACCCTAAAGCTCCCGTGAGATTTGCCGATGAACGTAATGCAGGCAACGATGACGCTATGGAATACCCCTGTCCGTTCCCCAAAAAACGTTGTTGTAAACTGGTACGTTTAACAGTGTCGCACATAAAAAAACCAACCACCTGGTGAGATGGTTGGCTTTTCAATAAGATGACTAAAGGTCTTTACCGTGGCACTGCTTGTACTTTTTACCGCTGCCGCAAGGACAAGGATCGTTTCTGCCGATCTTTGGCCCGACCAATATAGGCTGCTGTTTAACGGCGGCACCGTTTCCTGGTTCAAAGTAGTCGTTTTCATTGGCTGCGTAGTCATCGCCGGCCGCATCTATTTGCTCCTTATTGGATTGCATCCGGCTCATATCAGTCTTTTCTTCGCGCCCTTCCATGATCGGGATCGGGCGTTCTTCTTCAACCGGTATTCCACTGTGGCAGAGGAATGAAACAATCTCTTTATTGACACCTTCATCCATTTTCTTAAACAATCCAAACGCTTCCATTTTGTAAATCACCAAGGGATCTTTCTGTTCGTAAGAAGCAGTTTGCACGCTTTGCTTCAGATCGTCCATTGCCCGCAGGTGTTCCTTCCAGGCATCGTCGATAAAGCCAAGTGCAATGCTGCGCTCCACGGCATTTGCCAGTTCTGCCCCTTCGGTTTGAAGTGTTTTTTCGAGGTTTGCCAACACCTGCATTCCGCGACGACCATCGGTAAATGGAACAACTACGTTCTCGATATGAGAACCCTGCTGTTGCCTGATGTTTTTAAATACAGGCAATGCGTTTTTGGCGATTTCGGCTTTTTTACGCTGGTAGTTTTCGTTTGCTTCAACGTATAATCTTTCAGCAAGTTGCTGTTCGTTGCTTTTGTTAAACTCGTCCTGGCTTATTGCTGTATCAATACCAAAGTTCATGATCACGGCAAGGCGGAAGCCTTCGAAATCGTTTTGTTCTTTGGCATCAACAACCACGTTTTCTGCAACCAGGTAAAAGGCATTATCGAGGTCCAGCGCCAGGCGTTCGCCGAACAGCGCATGGCTACGTTTGGTATAGATCACCGTACGTTGTTTGTTCATTACGTCGTCGTACTCAAGCAGGCGCTTACGAATACCGAAGTTGTTCTCTTCCACTTTTCTTTGTGCCCTTTCGATACTCTTGGTGATCATGCTGTGCTGAATAACTTCGCCTTCTTTATAGCCGGCAAAGTCCATCACCTTTGCAATTCTCTCGCTTCCGAACATACGCATCAGGTCGTCTTCCAGGCTCACAAAGAATATTGATGAACCAGGGTCTCCCTGTCTGCCCGCACGTCCGCGCAGCTGCCTGTCTACACGCCGGCTCTCATGTCGTTCCGTTCCTAATATCGCCAGCCCTCCTGCTTCTTTCACGCCGGGTCCGAGTTTGATGTCGGTACCACGACCAGCCATGTTGGTAGCAATGGTAACTGCACCTGCAAGTCCCGCCTCGGCAACCACCTGTGCTTCACGGGCGTGTTGCTTCGCGTTCAAAACATTATGTGGTACCTGTTTTTGCTTCAACATCCTGCTCAGCAATTCGGAAACTTCCACGCTGGTAGTACCCACCAGGCAGGGGCGTCCTGCATTGCGCAGTTCTTCAATCATAT
>JASLBT010000072.1 GCA_030146445.1 Segetibacter sp.
GGCATGCCCAATGCCAGGTTGAGAGTTCAGCTAACAAACGGCGCATACCACATGCATGGTAAAGACTTAATTGAATTTCTATTCGATGCCAATAAAAGCAACCGCTTTGAGCCCATCCGCAAAGTGGCAAGTGGTGGAGAACTCAGCCGGCTTATGCTTTGTATCAAATCCCTCGTCGCACAGTCTATCGATTTACCAACACTTATTTTCGACGAAATTGATACCGGCATTTCTGGCGAGGCAGCGAAACAGGTAGGCTTGATCATGAAAGGACTGGCGAATAAGCGGCAGGTGATCTGCATTACACACCAGCCACAAATAGCCGGGAAAGCCGACCGGCATTATTTCGTGTATAAGGAAACTACTAAAAACGCCATTAAAACAAACATCCGCACCCTTTCGCCTGAAGAAAGAATTACTGCCATTGCGCAGATGCTCAGTGGTGAAAAGCCAACTGCTGCTGCACTTGAAAATGCGCGTGAAATGGTAAACAATTAACGCTATCTAAGCGCAAGCCATAATATAAACGGCAAATATTATTGCACCCCATGGAAAATGTTCCGCACTGGCAGTGGCTATTGGTGATGTACTTTCTGCTTGTTGCCATACCGGTATACATGGTGCACGCGCAACTAAAAAAAAGGGCTTTTGCAAACCGGAATTTTACCAACCTGTTGCTGTATTTCGCGGGGGTGTTTTTGAGCGCCTTCTTGCTACATGGCTTTACCATGTGGCTGTACTTTACATTCTTTTTTCCTGTTAAAGATTGAAGTTCTATTTTTACGCTCCTTCAAATAAAAATCATACGATCATGTCATACAACCTGTTGAAAGGAAAAAAAGGGATAATATTCGGGGCGCTGAACGATCAGTCAATTGCATGGAAAGTTGCACAGCAATGCCATGCCGAAGGAGCCGAACTGGTGTTAACGAATGCGCCGATCGCATTGCGCATGGGGGAGATAAACAAGCTTGCCCAGGAATGCAACAATGCCCCTGTTTTTCCTGCCGACGTCACGAGTATGGATGATCTCAGATCGCTGATGCAGAAAAGCGTAGATCATTTTGGTGGCAAGGTCGACTTCATTTTGCACAGTGTCGGCATGAGCATGAACATGCGTAAGAACAATCATTATACCTCTTTAAACCACGACTTCACACATAAAACTTACGACATCTCGGCCATGAGCCTACACCGTGTTTTACAGCTTGCTTACGAGATGGATGCAATAAGTGAATGGGGCAGCGTGGTGGCCCTAACTTACATAGCCGCACAACGGGTGTTTCCCGATTACAACGAGATGGCCGATGCAAAAGCCTTATTAGAAAGCATAGCGCGCAGCTTTGGTTACCAATATGGCATTCGTAGTAAAGTGCGCGTAAACACCGTGTCGCAATCTCCCACACGTACAACTGCCGGTAGCGGCGTAAAAGGCTTCGACGGCTTTATGGCGTTTGCGGAGAAGATGAGTCCTCTTGGTAATGCAAGCGCCGAAGCGTGCGCCAACTACTGTGTTACGTTGTTTAGCGACCTCACACGTTACGTAACCATGCAAAACCTTTTTCACGATGGCGGCTTCAGCTTTACGGGCGTTACCCAGGAAGTAATTGAGCAGATGGAAAAGTAGTTCATCCGTTCAGGGTATGGATGTTCAATTAATTGTTCAAGTTACACCCTGGTTGGTTGCTGCAGCCTTAATACAAACGCTGGATGTGGTAGTATGCCGGCTACCCTGGCTCGTTGTTGCTTCGGGAACTTTTGTACCACACCATCATCAACCCGTCGGACAAAACGTGAGGGCGTGTTAAGCAAGTAAACGTATTAATTGTAATCCTGAGCGCATCCATCTGGCTGACCTATGCCATTGCGAACGTAAACGGACCCGTAATTGTCGCCAATGCTGTTGTACTTATTGCTTCACTTTTCTTGCTATAGTTTACGTTCAGGTTCAAAGTGCTGGTAAGCAATCGTTGTAATCAATGATGATATTGAGAATACTGATTGGTACGCCTGTTCTTGTATTAGGTTTGATGTTAGCCCAGTACAGGTATACAAGTACAAGTGAGTGACACCCGTCCGACTGCGCAGCGGGCGGGCAACGATGTTGCAGTTAGCTTCTCTGCCGGTAACAAAAAAAGATTCATTTGCCGGCCTTCTATTCGCGGATACAGCATTGCGTAAAAGAAAAAACCACCTGCGCGGTGGTTTTATATTATTTCGATGGTCTCCGTCAGTACTCGTCTTCATTAAACATAAAGTCGTCCTGGCTGGGGTAATCTGGCCAAATGTCTTCGATGCTTTCATAGGTTTCACCCTCGTCATCAAGTTCCTGCAGGTTCTCAACCACTTCTATTGGAGCACCCGAACGAATTGAATAATCGATCAGCTCATCCTTTGTAGCAGGCCAGGGTGCTTCTTCTAAATAACTGGCTAATTCGAGTGTCCAAAACATGGTGTGCTAGGTTTTTAAATTTTTGCAAATGTAAATGTATAAACGTAATTACCAAATCATGGTTTATGATTGCTTCGTTAATGTTTGTAATATGTGCAAATTGTTTTCCGTGTTGCTCCGGCAACCTGTAGGTTTGCAACTTATTCAAAGAAGGCGATTTATGCTTACGTCAAAGAACATTCACAAACGATACGGAACACTGGAAGTATTAAAGGGGGTAGACGTAACAATTACGAAAGGTGAGATTGTAAGCATAATCGGATCATCGGGAGCAGGCAAAAGCACCCTGTTGCACATACTGGGTACGCTTGACACAGCAGACCTGGGGGAGATATACCTGAACGAACAACGGATAGACACACTCAGGGGTAAAAGGCTCGCAGACTTTCGAAATAAGCACATCGGGTTTGTGTTTCAGTTTCACCATCTGTTGCCGGAATTTACGGCGCTGGAAAACGCCTGTATTCCAGGTTGGATCGCGGGCGGAAGAAAGAAGGATGTAATGGATCGCGCGACGTTGTTACTAAAGCAGCTGGGCCTGGCAAACAGGCTGGAGAATAAACCGCAACAGCTTAGTGGTGGCGAACAACAGCGGGTTGCAGTTGCCCGTGCTTTGATCAACAAGCCTCAAATCGTTTTTGCCGACGAGCCTACCGGAAACCTCGACAGCAAAACCGCCAAAGAACTGCATGAGTTATTTGTTCAGTTGCGCGATACGTTCAATCAAACTTTTCTTATCGTAACCCATAACGAAGAACTCGCTGAGATGAGCGACCGTACCCTGCACATGAAAGACGGTAAGATGCTTAACTAATAACCAATCAACTTAGCCGTTGCGTGGTTTCCAGGCAATTTCGGCAACGTTTAAAAGGTGAGCGATATGTCGGCTCAGCACGAAAAGATAATCGCTTAACCGGTTAAGGTATATTATCACAAGAGGCTCCACAAACAAATTGTGCTCGCGTAAACTTACACATAGTCGCTCGGCGCGCCGGCATACACAACGTGCGATATGCGCCGTTGAAACGGCTACGTGTCCGCCCGGGAGAATAAAGTTCCGCATTGGTTGCAATTCCTTGTTCATCATATCAATCTCCTCTTCGAGAGATAAAATGTCGGTCTCTTTCAGGTCAGGAATTTTCATCAACGGTTCTTTATCGGGATCACATGCAAGGGATGAGCCTATTGTAAATAACCTGTCCTGCACTTCCTTGAGGTAAGTCTTGTTATGCGCATCCGTCAAATGATCGTTCAGCAATCCGATATACGAATTCAATTCGTCTACCGTACCGTAGCTTTCTATCCGCAGATGGCTCTTTGGCACTTTTGTACCACCGATCAGGGACGTATTTCCAAGGTCACCCGTTTTTGTATATATTTTAATGGCCATCAGTTTTAATTTACGCAGCACTAAACATGAACACCTTCTTCTTTGAACGACGACATCGTTGACCTGCGATCGCTTTCGATCAAGCCGTCCCTGAGCCGCACCACCCGCTTTGCATAACCTGCGATATCTTCTTCGTGAGTAACCAGCACAACAGTGTTTCCGGCTTGCTGGATTTTACCAAAGATCTCCATTACCTCCACCGAGGTTTTGCTGTCGAGGTTTCCCGTGGGTTCATCAGCTAAAATGATTGCCGGGTTGTTGATCAGCGCGCGGGCAATAGCTACCCGTTGTATTTGCCCGCCACTAAGCTCATTAGGCTTATGGTGGCTTCTATCGGCAAGCCCAACTTTTGCCAAAACCTGCTGCGCCCTTTCGATACGCTCTTTTTTACCTACGCCGGCATAAACCAACGGAAGTGCAACATTTTCAGCGGCAGTATACCTGGGCAGCAGGTTAAACTGCTGAAATATAAAGCCTATCTGTTTGTTTCTAACGGCGGCAAGGTCGTTATCAACCATCTTACTAACGTCTTTTCCATTCAGAATATAATGGCCTGAAGTTGGACTGTCGAGACACCCAAGGATGTTCATCAAGGTACTTTTGCCTGAACCCGAGGGACCCATCAGCGCAACGTATTCATTTTTAAAAATATCAAGGTTGATGCCCATTAATACTGGAATGGCCTGCCCTCCCATGAAGTAACTTTTGCGGATCTCAGCCAGATGAATAATCGAGTCAGCCATTCGGAAAATTTGAAATTGAACGAACGAATTCCGGTAAAAAGTTGAATATAGGTAATTCGACGCCATCAGCCGAAACACCCGGAACCAGTCGGTGATCCCGGTGAGCCTGGTATACTGCATCCTGCCGGCGCTAATGCCTGATCACTTTCGGAACTTTAAAAAAGCGCCGGTCTGCCATAGGGGCGTTTTTCAGCGCTTCGTCCCGGCTGATAGAACCTTCTACCTCATCTTCACGCCAGTTGTTTACGGTATCTGTCATAAACAACAATGGTTCAACACCTGTGGTATCCAATTCGTTCAGTTTTTCGATAAAGGAGATCATTTTTTGCAGATCATCTTTAATCCCCTCCTTTTCATGTTCTTCAAACTTTAACCTGGACAGCTCGGCAAGTTTGTCGACCAATGCATTGTCAACAATCATAATAAAAATTATAAACAAAAATAACCCAAACACATAAAGTTAGTGCTGCACGGCCATAATTACTTGCTGATCAAATATGTCGACAAGTGATCGCTATGGGTTTGTTGCAACTGTAACGTTCTAGAAAGCACGGTTGGGCTAACGGGTCGCACAGGTACTTTAACCACTTAAATTTGGCTGAAGATAGTAGTTGCTACTCACGTAATCTTATGATTTTCAATAGCGTTTCATTCAAGTGAGGAGAAAGTTAAACGGAGCTCTTATTGATGAGGTTTTTGGTACAATAAATGCGCACCGGAGCGTGGAGCTCTCCGTCTCAATATTGGAAAATTATTCCCAAACTCGAACTAAAATGAACAATACCGATAATATTTCTTCGTTTAATAGGGTGAATATCCAATCCAATATGAAAGATCAAAAGACCTTCAAAGTGTTTATTGTAGAAGACGATCTATGGTACAGTTCGATGCTGGAATACTATCTCCTACTGAACCCTGATTACGTGATACAAAAATTTGATACTGCAAAAGGGTTTCTGGCCAAGTTGCACGAAAAACCAGATGTAGTAACCCTTGATTATTCACTTCCGGATATGAATGGCGACCTGCTGCTGGCGCAGGTGAGAGAGGCTAGCCCGGATACAAAAGTGATCATCATCAGCGGACAGGAAGATGTAAAAGTGGCGATCGACCTCTTGAAAAAAGGTGCCTACGATTATATTGTTAAAGATGAAGATGCGAAGGATCGTTTATGGAACACCATCAACCACCTCCGGGAAACAGTTGAACTAAAGCACGAGATTGAGTCATTAAAAGAAGAAGTCACCCGGAAATACGACTTTAGTAATGCAATCATAGGGCACAGTCAGCCGATCATGCGGGTATTCAGCATGATGGAAAAAGCAGCGAAAACAAATATCACCGAATCACTAACAGGGGAAACAGGTACAGGTAAAGAGTTGGTGGCGAAATCAATCCATTATAACTCCGCACGTAAACAGCAGCGATTCGTTGCCGTAAATGTGGCTGCTATCCCGAGGGATCTTTTGGAAACAGAACTTTTCGGGCATGAAAAGGGCGCATTTACAGGAGCCATTTCCCGCCGTATCGGAAAGTTTGAAGAAGCATCAAAAGGGACATTTTTCCTTGACGAGATAGGAGAATTGGATATCAACATGCAAGCCAAGCTGTTGAGAACTTTGCAGGAGAAAGAGATAATAAGAGTCGGTAGCAATGAAGTCGTAAAAATAGATGTTCGCATTATTGTAGCAACCCATCGAAATCTGCTGGAGATGGTGAGAGCAGGTACGTTCCGCGAGGACCTTTATTATCGACTGTTGGGTTTACCGATCAACCTGCCGCCTCTGAGGGAAAGAGAAAACGATGTGCTGATTATCGCGAAATATTTCATTGATCAGTTCTGTAAGGAAAATTGCGTCAGTGGCAAAAACCTTACTACAGAGGCCAAAAAGAAATTGCTGGGCCATTCTTTTCCGGGTAACGTCAGGGAACTGAAATCAGTTATCGAACTTGCGTGCGTAATGGCCGAAGACCAGGATATACAAGCCGAACACCTCAATGTGATGTCGCAGAATGCCATAAGCGATTTCGTAATGAAAGATGTTACGCTGAAGGAGTTTACTACCAAACTAATACAATACTATTTAGATAAATACAACTACGACGTATTAAAGGTTGCCAGGAAACTGGACGTCGGCAAGTCCACGATCTACCGGATGATTCAGAACAAAGAAGTTTTTGTAAACAAAAAGTTCTCTTTAGAAGGGAGTTTTTTAAATTAGAAAAATAGCTTGCGGGGCGGCTATTTACTGCTGCTCATTATCAGCTAACTTTACATTCCCATTTCCTTAAACTGACGGACACTTCTTTCTCAATCATTGAAGGAACAGTTAAACTTCAAACGGAACCAATCGTGTTAAACCTATACAAGAAAAAACCCGTGCCTAAGCCAAGTAATCCGCCTGCAAAGCTGTATTATTTGCAAGAGGTTTTATCTAATCTTCCTTCTGCTATTTTACTCGAAGACGAACAACGCAATATTCTGCTGACCAATCAACGTTTTTGCGACCTCTTCAATATACCTTTCACACCTGCTGAACTACAGGACTACCAATCTATAGACCTCGTAAGGGAGTTTATACAGCCGCTGGTGTCCCGCGATTTTTTTAAAGAATCTAATAACATCATCAAGGCCCAGGTGCCTGTAAAGGATGAATATGTCCGGCTAACCGACAACCGCGTGCTTGTCCGGGACTATACCCCGGTTAAAGCCGGTGACGGTTCCGATTTACACCTTTGGGTATTAAAAGATGAAACGGTGGAGATTCGTGGTCGCGAGGAAGCAGAAGCAAAACGACTTTTTTACGAGGACGTACTCAATAACCTCCCATCAGACATTGCGGTTTTCTCCCCCCACCACGAATACCTTTTTTTAAATCCCGTTGCAATCCGTGACCCTGAACTGCGCAAGTGGATGATCGGCAAAACTGATGAAGATTATTGCCGGCTCAAGGGCAAAGACATTTCCATTGCAGAAACAAGAAAGAAAATCTACGAAAACGCACGAGCGTCTAAAAAAGGAATTGAATGGGAGGAGTTGCTGGTTACCCGTAGCGGCCAGGAAGAGTACCATCTGAGGCGGATGAGCCCGATCTATGACGAACAGGGCGAGATGAAGATGCTTATAGGTTACGGCCTGAACATCAATGAACGTAAAAAGTTCGAACACCAGATCCAGTTAAGTGAGAAACGTTACCGCGACTTGTTTAACTACAGCAAAGCTATCATATTCACCCACGACCTCGAGGGCAAACTACTAACAGTAAACCCTGCCCTATGTGAGCGTACAGGTTTCACGCAGGAAGAACTGATTGGCAAAAGCCTCAAACAAATTCTTTATTCCGAAGACCACATCACGTTCGATGCGATATACCTCAAGGAATTTGAGATGGAGACAAAGGCCCGGGGGATATTCAGAATTTTAAACCGGGATGGCCGCAAGATTTATTGCCTTTATGAAAATTTCAAGGTTTCGGAGAAGGGGGAAGCACCTTACATCATCGGATTTGCACAGGACGTTACTGAACGTATCAAAGCCGAAGAGGAGTTGAAAGAGGCTAAACGCCTAACCGAAGAAACCGCAAAAGTTAAAGAGGTGTTTCTTGCGAACATGAGTCACGAGATCCGAACGCCGATGAACGGGATAATAGGGATCTCGAACATGCTCGGTAAAACTCCGCTGCAACCTGAACAGAAGAACTACCTTAAAATTATTAATGACTCAGCAAAAACATTGTTGAACATCATCAATGATGTACTCGACATTGAAAAGATATCATCTGGTGAGGTACAAATCGAAAGCATTCCTTTTGACCTGGTCAGTACGACGAACTCAATAATCAGGTTATTTGAATATACTGGCAAGGAGAAAAACGTTGATTTTGTTTTTAACAACAACATCGGCAATTACCTGCCAATTTGTGGGGACCCGACACGTTTTAGCCAGGTGATGAATAACCTGCTCAGTAACGCCATCAAGTTCACCCATAGCGGTTCTATCACCGTAAATGCACTCATAAGGGAGGAAACTGATGATGACCTGACGGTAGAGTTTTCGGTGCAGGATACAGGTATTGGCATTGAAGAAGACAAATTGATAAAGATCTTCAAACCATACATTCAGGCGAGCCCTGAAACTGCAAGAAAATATGGTGGTACCGGGTTGGGGCTGGCGATTACCAAGAACCTCATCGAACTACAAAAAGGAAGCATATGGGTTCAAAGTAAGCCTAATCATGGCAGTAAATTTTCTTTTACAATTACTTATAAGAAGCCAGGCAAAGACGACATTATCCCTGCAGAAACCGAAGACAAACCAGGAAAGATTGAACTGGGCAAACTGAAGGTGCTGCTGGCTGAAGACAACGAAGTAAACCAGATGCTTGCATTGAACATCTTACACTATTGGGGCCTCGAGTGTAAAACTGCTGTCACCGGGGTAGAAGCTTTACAGTTGGTACAGCAGGAAGACTTCGATGTGATACTGATGGATATACAAATGCCCGAAAAAAGCGGACTCGACGCAGCTGCCGAAATCAGGAAGCTTGATGATCCAAAGAAGAAAGACACGCCGATTATCGCCCTAACGGCAATCGCATTGAAAGGTGAAGAACAAAAGTATATAGCCGTCGGAATGGACGACTTTTTGACGAAGCCATTTAAGGAGAAAGACCTTCATGACGTTATTTCGAGGGTAATAAAACACGAAGGTGCATTTGGACGGTCTTTTCCGGTGAGGGAACAGATACTGCAGAAAGTTGAAGCGACTGAAACTTCGACAACAATTACGGAGGAAAAAGTTTACGATATGCATCTTGTCAACGACCTGGCAAGAGGTAGTGAAGAGTTTGTCGTCACACTTACAAAGATCTTTATCGATACTATTCCGGCTGCGGTTACCCAGATGAAAAAAGCAGCTGAAGCACAGGACTGGATTACGGTAAGCAAAATGGCTCATAAGATCAAGCCGACACTTGAAACCATGTGTATCAATAGCGTTAAGGACGACGTTCGTACTCTTGAGTCTGATGCCAAAAAGAAGATCAATCTTGATAGTTTGTTTCCGCTGATTATCAAAGTGGAAGAGGTGGTGAACCTCGCAACCGAGCAGCTCAAACGGGAATATTCCTTGTAATAAACTTAATCGTGTACGTTAGGGGCCTTTGAAAAAAGGCCCTTTTCGTTTTTGGCTTCAATACATTCTTGTAGATGTATTTGCACATTCAGCGAACGAACGTCGTCGATGGTTTTCTTTCGCTATTGCTATTCTCCTCTGTGGTTATATAGGCCGGTATTGAATCGGATGGCAGGTAAACGCACGACTTTAGCGAATGCCTGAAGAATACTACGTCGTATCTAGCTGCCTTTACGGATTTTTGTCAGTGACCGGTTGTCTACAACTTGAAACCGCTTAGGCTGTCCTCGTCGGTCGCACGATGGCATGATTCTTAATCTCGTTGTATCGGCAAGTTCAAAAACTTCAAAATAAACTGTTATGACTGAAAATATTTCTAAAGAAACCAATGCTGCCCATCGCAGCCGTGTAAATATCGACTCTACCGAACGGATTGTTTCTTCTGCCGTGGGTGGCCTGTTGCTTTCTCTCGGATTGGTGCGAAATAACAAGACGAAAGTGCCTTCAATAATAGCAGGAGCCGTACTCATAGCAAGGGGCCTGACCGGTTATTCGTTTCTGTACAAAGCCATGGGCAAGGAGCGTGTTCCACAGGTTGCAAAAAACATCAATATAAGAACGAATATCGTTGTGAATAAGCCCAGGTCGGAGGTTTATGCATTTTGGCGTGAGCTTGAAAACCTGCCGCTGTTCATGAGCCACCTAAAGAGCGTGGACAAGATTGATGAAAAGTACTCGGTATGGAAGGCGAAGATACCTGGTCAGCCGCTTACTGTCGACTGGACCGCAGAGATCGTAAAGGAAGACCCTGATAATTTCATTGGGTGGAGTTCCATTCCAGACTCGACTATTGACAACGCCGGCAAGGTAGCCTTTGTTGATATAGATAACGGGCGGTCGACCGAAGTAGACGTAACTATAACTTATCGTCCGCCGCTCGGTGTTCTCGGAACCGGGGTCGCTTTACTGTTAAATAATGTTTTTGAAAAGATGGTCCACAACGACATTCAGAACTTCAAAGTATTCATGGAAACCGGAAAACTCGTCAAAACCAAATAATGCTGTCGGGACGTAGCTATTATGTCCATTGACAAAGTTTGGCAGACCCGGTAAACACGGTCCGCCTGTTTATTTAACCAATTGAAATGCACAAGAAAAAAGCCACTGCAGAGTGGCTTTTTTCTTCGGAACGTGTAAGGAAGGTCCAGGCCTTCTAACCGGGCAAATACGGCTGTTGCGCGGCGGGTACCGTTTACCTGAAAGGTCTTGACCTGTAAAAGGCAATCAGCCATTCACATGGTTTATAGACGGCACAAGGTTTTTATATATTTAGCTGATGGCAGTATTAGGCTGCCTACCATTCATCATTAAGGAAACAACATGGAAAAGCATACCAAAACAGCCCATTTTAAAGGTGGTCCGATTGATGGTCAAACCCGCCAATTAGATAGTAATCAATCGGTTTACAAACATGAGCAGCCACCCCTTTCCGACGACATCAGGCTCGGGGAAGTACCTGTAGGGTTCTTTCCGCCGATGCATGAATATGTTTACGTAGAAGAACCCATGGGGAGCGGAACGTTTATATTCAAAGAACAACACCACTAACCGCCGGTTGCCTGGGTTATTTGCTTTCTGCCTGCACACATCGCTGGGTTAAGCGATAGGGACCTGCTTTACCGTTGCCAGGAACTACATCACATCAGCTTCAAACCTAATAATATGGCTCTTCAAATTGGCGACATTGCTCCTGATTTCACATTGTATGACACAAAAAAGCAAAAGGTGTCGCTCTCTTCGTTCCGAGGCAGAAATGTGGTGATCCTTTTCTATCCGTTTGCTTTTTCAAGTGTCTGTACAGCGGAATTATGTAATATGCGCGATAACCTTAGCTTGTACAACAGCTTGAACGCTGAAATTCTTGCGATCTCTGTGGATTCGGTATATACCCTTTCGAGATTCCGGGAAGATCAAAAGTTGAATTTTGAGCTATTGAGCGACTTCAACAAAGAAGTTTCTCAGAAATATGAAGCTCTGTTTGAGGTATTCCCGAGTTTGGAGATGAGGGGCGTGAGCAAGAGAGCAGCTTTTGTTCTCGATAAAAATGGCGTCATTATATTTGCGCAAATAAACGAGAAGCCCCAGGATCTCCCTGATTTTAGCGCTATTCAGGCAGCCTTAAGGGCTGAGAATTAACAATATCTGGCAAAAATTTTGCGTTGAAGAACTTATGAGTTACTTTTATTATGAACGAATGATAACCAGCGAATGATGAGAAAACTTTTACCTCTTTTCTTTATACTGTTTGGCGCTTCTGCAAAAGCACAGGTACCAAAAACTTCGCCACTGAATCCCATGGAGTTTCATGAGAAAGTACTGAAGTTTTATCCCAATCCTGCAGTCAGTTCTATAAACTTTGAATTTCAAAAGACAATCAATAAAGACTATACGCTGCAGGTGTATAATTTTGTTGGGAAAAAAGTTTACGAAGTAACAGCTGTTGGACAAAAAACGGCCATCTCCTTATCCGACTTTTACCGGGGCGTTTATATCTTTCAACTTCGGGATAAATCAGGTCGAATTATTGAGTCCGGTAAATTCCAGGTTGCCAAATAGCTTACCAGCTTACTTATCAAGCCTGGTTGTTAATTTATAAGCCCGCTCTTGCGGGTTTTTTTTTGATAAGCTCTGCTGTTGATCAAACAGCTATAAACTGTTTTAAACATTCACTTACAAAACCTGGATGATAAGAAACTTTAGATAATTGGTATTTTCTATGCCCCACAAAATCGGGTGATCTCCGGATTGAGCATTGAATACAACTTGCCGGATGTTTCTTTTCGCGTCTTTTGCAGCATCCTGGATTGTTTTCATAAAAAGCTCTGGAGACACGAGGTTTGTACAACTGCTGGTTACCAGGAAGCCACCAGGTTTCACCAGTTTCATTCCACGCAGATTAATTTCTTTGTAACCTGAAACCGCCTTTCCGATGTTTTCACGGCTTTTAGTAAAAGCAGGTGGGTCCAGCATTACCACGTCGTAAGACCGGTTTTCTTTTACCCACAGTTTTAGTGCGTCGAATGCGTTTACCTCAGTAAACTTGCATACCTGTTCAAGTCCGTTGATGGTGGCGTTTGTGGTTGCCTGTGCGACCGCGTTTGCTGAAATATCCAGGCCCAAAACGCTTTTTGCGCCATAGTGAGCGGCGTGTATTTCGAATGTGCCGGTGTAGGTAAACACACCCAGCACGTCAGCATCCTTAACTATATGTCTGATTGCCCTTCTGTTATCCTGCTGGTCGAGAAAATAGCCGGTTTTTTGGCCGTTCTCAACGTCTACCAAAAATTTTAAGCCGTTTTCGTTGATGAGGACGTTTGTGTCAAACGGCTCACTCAAAAATCCTTTTTTCTGCTGGAGCCCCTCCAACTCGCGCACCGGCACGTCATTTCTTTCGTAGATGCCTTTCGGATTGAATAATTTCTGTAATACCTGTACGATTGTATCCTTCCACAGGTCCATACCCAGGGAAAGCGTTTGCACTACAAAGTATGAGTTGAACTTATCAATGATCAATGCCGGCAACAAGTCTGCTTCACCAAATACCAGCCGGCAGTTCTCGGTATAACCTGTTTTCTGCCGATAATCCCATGCTGCAGATATTCTACGAAGAAAAAAGTCGGCATTTATTTCCTCCTGACGGTCACGGCTGAGCAACCGGACAACAATTTGAGATTTTGGATTAGCATACCCCCGTCCGACAAATTTTTGATCTGCAGTAAAGACCTCCACGATTTGCCCTGGTTCAACTTTATCATCTATTGTAGCAATCTCGTTGTTGAAAATCCACGGATGCCCGTTGGCTATTCGGGTACTTATCTTCTTATTCAGGATCACCTTTGTCATGCGACAAAGATAATTTTACGGATTGTCTTATACGGTATTTTAAAAATGCCAATTTGACCAGAAAAGCGCTTTGGCAAACACTTTGACCTTTAATTTTGCGCAAAAAAATATAGTATGGAAGAAAAAGAAATACCCCAGGAGGAAACTGCAACTTCAGAAGAAATGATCAATTTGAATTCCGATGAAAATATGCCTGGGACTTCTCACTTGAGTGACCCTTTTGCACAGGACTCTGAAAGCGAAAAACTTAAAACGGAGATAGCTGAGCAGAAAGACAAATACTTACGATTATTTTCAGACTTTGATAATTACAGGCGGAGAACCGCTAAAGAAAGAATTGAGTTAAGTCAAACCGCAGGGAAGGAAATAATCACTTCTCTTCTTGAGGTACTGGATGACGCTGAACGTGCGGAAAAGCAATTTCAGGATACGACTGACGTTAACCAGGTGAAGGAAGGCGTTACCCTGGTATTCAATAAACTGAGAACCATTTTACAATCCAAAGGGCTTAAACCGATGGAAAGTGTGAATACCGAGTTTGACGTTGAAAAACATGAAGCAATTACCGAAATTCCTGCGCCAACTAACGAACTTCAGGGTAAAGTGCTGGACGAGGTAACCAAAGGGTATTACCTGAATGACAAAATCATCAGGCACGCGAAAGTGGTTGTCGGCAAATAGAAAAGCGCTGACAAATACCTTACTAGGGAAAGCGATAGAATCTGATGTATTACTCGGCAACATACTGATACGGAGCTCTCGCCGGAACTGGCATATAGCAGTGACGCTGCGGGAAACCTGGCGGAGGGAAACGGATTGAAACTTATAACTGTAGGTGACATAAAAAAATCCATGGTGTGCACCATGGTATTTGCATAAAATGGCAAACAAAAGAGATTATTATGAAGTTTTAGGGGTCGGCAAAACTGCATCACCTGAGGAAATAAAAAAAGCCTACCGGAAAGTTGCTATGCAGTTCCATCCCGACAGGAACCCCGGTGATAAAGAAGCAGAAGAAAAGTTCAAAGAAGCTGCCGAAGCGTACGAGGTCTTGAGTGACGCAGACAAAAAAGCAAAATACGATCGTTACGGTCATGCTGCTTTTGGTCCGGGCACAGGCGGTTTTAGCGGCGGAGCTAATATGGACGATATCTTTAGCCAATTTGGTGACATATTTGGCGAAGATGTATTTGGAAGTTTTTTCGGTGGTGGAAACCGGGGCGGTCGTGGTGGCGGAAGGCGCGCCAGCGGGCAACGCGGCAGTAATCTCAGGATCAAACTAAAGCTGAGTTTTGAAGAAATTGCCAAAGGCATCTCGAAGACTATCAAAGTTAAAAAGCATATTGTTTGTAACACCTGTAATGGTAATGGTGCAAAAGACCAGGGAAGTATTCAAACCTGTAGCACTTGCCAGGGAAGCGGCCAGGTCAAACGTGTAACCAACACCTTCCTGGGACAAATGCAAACAGTTACAACCTGTTCAACCTGTAACGGCGAAGGCACGACGATAACCAACAAGTGCGGAACGTGCAAAGGAGAAGGACGTGTTTATGGCGAAGAGCAGGTTTCTTTGGACATTCCGGCAGGAGTTCAGGAAGGAATGCAGTTAAGCCTCAGTGGAAAAGGAAATGCCGGTGAACGCGGAGGTATGGCAGGGGACCTGATCATACTCATTGAGGAAGAACCACATCCCTTGTTACACCGCGACGGTCTGAACGTTGCCTTTGACCTTTATATATCATTTCCGGATGCTGTTTTTGGCACCCAGGTTGAAGTTCCCACTATCGATGGCAAAGCGAAAATAAGGGTTCCTGCAGGCACTCAAAGTGGCAAGATCTTCAGGCTGAAAGGAAAGGGATTCCCCGAAGTAAACGGCTATTCGAGAGGAGATCAGCTAATACACGTAAATGTTTGGACCCCCCAGAATGTTAGCGGTGACGAAAAGACAATGCTTGAACGAATGAACTCTTCTAACAACTTCAAGCCACACCCCGACAAAAGTGAAAAAAGTTTCTTCGACAAAATCAAAGAAGCGTTTTCCTGACCGGAAAATTTATTTTAACGACGAACGCAGGCAAAATCGCCTGCGTTCGTCGTTTAGCGCCTATTGAAACTACCTGCGCTGCTTTCTTTTTGAGTAAAGTTTCCTGGCCTTCTGCACAAGTGTGACAAATTCCATTTGCAGCCGATCAGTTGCCGATACAGACGTTGATGCCAGTTGCTGAACGTCATCCATGGTCACATTCCTGAAATACGAGGACTGTTTTAAAATCCCTGCAAACATGATGACTGCGCTTGCAAACCGAAGCTCCGGCTCGGCAGCTTGCACCGGCCGGTAATTGTTTGCTACTTTAAACAGTTCGGCTTTTGTTTCCGGGTTGCCGGGAACTGAGTAAGTGAGTTTCAGAGATGCAATATGTTCATTTGCTGACCGGAAAATTCCGGGGTCAGGCACAATTTCGAAAACCGATAGTAAGCTGTGGCCACTCCCCAGCTCGCCGCCTTCAAGACTACTCACGCTGTCTTCAATAGCGGCTTGCTTGTTATCAAATCCAATCAGTCGATATTGGCGTACGAAAGCGGGATTGAACTGTACATTCATGAATACATTGTTCGCAACGGTGAATAAGGTTTGTGAAAACTCTTCAACCAGTACTTTTTCAGCTTCTTGTTCATTATCGAGATAGGCAAAATTGCCGTTACCTTTCTTTGCAAGAGCCTCTAGTTTGCTGTCCTTATAATTTCCCATTCCCACGCCCAGGCATGTAAGATAGATTCCCGTCTGCCGTTGCTTTGCAATTAATTCTTCCAACTCTCTTTCACTCGTTACCCCAACGTTAAAATCACCATCTGTCGCTAATATTACCCTGTTATTGCCGCCGCGTATAAACGTTTTTGCAGCAAACCGGTAAGCTGTTGCAATAGCTGCCTCCCCGGACGTAGCGCCGGCCGGAGTGAGCCCCTCCAGCGCTTCGATGATCTTTTGCTTTTCGGCGCCCGATGTAGGTTCAAGCATTATCGAAACACCACTTGCATAAGTGATTATACTAACGGTGTCGATTCTGCGAAGATTTTCAACCAGGAGCTTAAAGCCTGTTTTTAGCAAAGGCAAGCGGTTCCGCATATCCATACTGCCGGAAACATCTATCAGGAAGACCAGGTTTGAGGGAGGGGTTTTATCTAAATTGATCTTCTTTGCCCGTAGGTTAATAAAAATCAAAGCATTTTTTTCATTCCAGGGGCAGGAAGTGATATTGGTGTTGACCGTGAAGTCCCGCCCCGCTTCAATCGATCGCTTACTACCAAAATTAAAGTAGTTGAGCATCTCCTCGATTCGAACCGCGTCGGCCGGAGCCCGTTCACTTAAATTTAGAAAACGCCTCACGTTGCTGTAAGAGGCCCTGTCAACCGTTAGTGCATAACCGGTTTCCGGGTACTTGTCAGTATCTACAAAATGATTTTCAATCGTGCTGGAATAACTTTCTCCAATGTCCAGGTGGTGCTGACGGTCTTCTACTAATAAATTTTTAGTCAATGACGCAAGCCGCTGCTTTGTAGAATTAGCTTTCGATGCAGTCATTCTTAACGTGAATACCTCGTATTCAGCAGATCGAACAGGAGCAGTAAAAGTTTCGTAGCCGTCGGCTATAATTGTTATCGTGTCGGTTTTAAGTGCCGTGGGAATACCAAACGCTCCACCTGCCCCCGTGTAATAGGGGAAGTCGCCTTTTGATGAAAATCTGATTCTTACGTTGGAGACCGGCCGCCCTTGTTCATCACGTACTTCGCCACGCAGGTAGTACTGCGAGAAGGACGACAGAGAAACCAACAGGGCAATCAGCAGTTGAAAAGTCCTGGTCAAAGGAGTGGTTTGAGGGATGACAAGCCCGACGAAATTATACAAATTTCGATGTTTATGCAATTCGTACGGTCTCACCATAGCTGTTGACGCTTCAGGAGTCAATGATTATGTAGCTATGGTGAATGTACAAGCTAATTAAATCAATGCGGAAGCCCATCTTCAACCTCATCGCCATCGCTGAGCTGGTATAATTGCGAGAGATTTCGACCGAGGCCGTCATAGTCGAGGCCGTATCCAACAACAAACTTATCGGGAATAGAAAAGCAGGTATAATCAATAGTTAAGGGATAGGCTGTTGCCGTGGGCTTATGTAATAGCACGGCAATCTTAAGGGAGATGGGCTGCTGGTGATTAATCTGCCGGAGGAACTCGGTCATAGTTTTACCCGTGTCAATAATATCTTCAAGGATGACAATCTCCCTGTTGTTGATGTCGGTATCTAACCCAATTGCTGTCAGGATCTGCCCTGAAGATTTCGTGCCCTTATAGGAAGCAAGTTTTATAAAACAAACCTCGGCTTCGATTTTCAGGTACTTGAACAAGTCTGCCGTAAACATGAAGGAGCCGTTTAATACAGAGATGAAGAGCGGCCTTTTACCCTTATAATCGTCATTCAACTTACCCGCAAGTTCCTTTACTTTCTCCTGGATTTCACCCTCGGATATATAGGGCACAAAATACTTATCGTGAAATTTTACAGGCGACATGCAGCATAATTAAGGCGGCTAAGATAAGCTAATCCGGTTCACATTGAGGTCGCGGTGCTCCTGTTTTCCATCGCCAGCTTGGGCGATGCCGTCGCCTTTATCTTTAGGTACAATTTCTCGCCAACGGCTGGAACCATACCTTTTTGGAGGTGATTATATTCCATAACGCTCGACATCTGCACAGCCTCTTTCTGGCATATATCGTATAAAGACTCATTGACTGCAACAGTATGAAATTCATTTACGCCTTTCCGCGGCTTCTTTTCCAGGAAGACCAACTGATCCCTTTCGAGAATGTCTTTGTTGTCAAGCTCATTAAACTCCATGAGCTTATTGTAGGTCACCCGGTGAATATTTGCAACTGCAAAAAGGGAAGTGCCTGCTTCTGCATAGATCACTTTCGTACCATTCATGATGAAAACTCCAGCGGGATAGTTCGGCTTTTTTGGTGCCGGCTGCGAAACACTGTTACGATTAAATGGAACAGGGTTGGCGCTTGCAGTAGAAACTATGTCGGCAGCTGGCCTTGACGCAGCCGCGAGAGCGCGTGAATTGCTACTGCCTCCACCTTTTTGTAAAGCCAGCAAGGTATATTGTTGCAGGTTGTGTTCTTCTATGACCCGCATAAGCCGTTCTGCATAACTTGGGTTAGTAGCATACCCCGCTTTTTTCAGCCCAATGGCCCAACCCTGGTAATCAGATGGATCAATCGTGAACAGCGAAGCATAATTTGGCCGGGTACGGAGAAAGTCGGAGTGATCCTTATAGGAATCTTCAACACATGCGTATTTGCGAAAACATTCGCCCCGGGCATCGTCGTCATACGCGATTGTTTCTCCCTGCCAATCTGATTTACACTTAATCCCAAAATGGTTATTCGCATTTTGTGCAAGGATACTCTGGCCTGACCCGGTTTCCAAAACTCCCTGCGCCAACGTTATAGATGCAGGAATACCTGTTCTCAACATTTCAGAGATCGCCAGTTCTTTATACCGATCGATATATTTCGAAATCCTGTCTCTTTCGTTTTGCGCACTGGTGTTATAAAAGCAACAGAAGCTGGCAAGAATCGTAAGAACAATTTTTGAAGTGTTGATCTTCATTATTTCTTTTTTATCAGTAGTAATCCATCCCTTAAGGTAAGCAATACCTGTTCTACTCTCGGGTCGTTTGCAACATGATTGTTGAAGTCGGCTATGGCTTTTGCATTTTTACCTGCAACAGGCTCCTTCAAAACGTGCCCATGGAATAATACATTGTCTGCAATAATGATCCCTTTTTCTGAAAGCCGCGGAACTACCATTTCATAATAATCAATATACCCGGTCTTGTCTGCATCGATAAAAACAAGGTCCCATTCTACAGGAATCACTGGTATGATATCCAGGGCATTTCCCACATGCAAATGTATAAGGGTGGCGTTTTTAGAACGGCCAATATTCCTTCTCGCCACATCTGCATCCTCCTCCCGTATCTCAATCGTATGTAATGCTCCATCTTTCTGCAGCCCTTCAGAAAGGCAAATCGCACTATACCCGGTGAAAGTTCCTATTTCAAGAACGTGTGCAGGCTGCAAAATAATGCTAATGAAAGACAAAAATTTTCCCTGCACGTGCCCACTGAGCATATGTGCATGCTGGTGATACAGGTTCGTTTGCTCGTTGATTTCTTTGAGGACGTCGTCCTCGGGCGAGGTATATTCGGCAGCATATCGTTCGGCAAGTTCATCGACCAATCTTACATCGTTCATGCGATATGATTGTTTTTGGGCCAGGATATTTCAACAGCCGTTCACAATAGTTGACCCGGTGCAGCGTGTTAAACCATAAATCTACCAGGTCTGTTCACAAATACAACGACGGGCGGTGCTGCGCGCGTGCCACGAAAATACGGGTTTGCCCCTTCCGTAGTACTTAAAAAAATATAAAAGCACTTACCGGACCGGCTCATTACCCGGTAGTGGAGCCGCGACTGGTGGCCGGGAAATCGCCAGCAGCCCCATGAAAGTAAGAAAACCATTTAGCACCAGCAATTCCAGACCGATTTCATAACCATTAAAAAGTGTTTTTTGATTTATGTCGACCAGGTAAGAGACAATAGGAGCAGCGATACAGATCGCTGGTACGAGGTTGCCTTTTATCACCCTTTTTGTAACCAGCCCAAAAGTAAATAAGCCGAGTAACGGGCCATAAGTGTACGCAGCCACTTTCAGGATCACGCCGATCATACTGGGGCTGTTAATCCATCTGAATACCAGCACAAACAGCAGGAATATCGCGGCAAAAACAAGGTGAACGTTTTTCCTGGTTTTATTCTGTTGTGCTTCGGTAAATCCGCTGCGGCGTTTGATGCCAAGAATATCAATGCAGAAAGAAGAAGTTAATGCCGTAATAGCTCCGTCGGCGCTCGGAAACAAAGCTGAAATCAGGGCAATGATAAATATAACAGAAACAAACGGGGGAAGGTGATGGAGCGCAATTTCAGGGAATAACTTATCCCCGGTAGCAGTAACACCAAACTGGTCGGCATATAAATACAGCAAGCCGCCCATGAAGAGAAACAGCCCGATAACCACTAACATGATAAAGCCAATCGTAACCATGTTCTTCTGTGAGTCTTTGAGCGTCTTCACGGATATATTTTTCTGCATCATTTCCTGGTCCATGCCGGTCATTGTGATGGTAATGAAGGCTCCCGCAATTACCTGCTTCAGAAAAAAGAACCTGCTCATCGGGTCACTGAAAAAAATCCTGCTATATCCTTTGTCCGAAAGCTGTTGTATGCTTTCGCCCAGGCTGATGTTGAGTGAGTTTAGAATATAGATCGTACATATCACCAGGCCTGCCAGCATACAGGTGGTTTGAAGTGTATCAGTATAAACGATAGTTTTAACCCCTCCTTCGTAAGTGTATAGCAGGATCATAATAAGGATCACTAAGGTTGTCAACCAAAAAGGAATCCCGAACTGGGCAAGGATGGCATCCTGGAGGATCTTAACCACGAGGTATAAACGTGCAGTTGCACCAAGCGTTCTTGACAATATAAAAAATGATGCTCCGGTTTTATAGGAAGAAAACCCCAGCCGTGTATTGAGATAGTTATAGATCGAGGTAACCTTTAAGGCATAGTACAAAGGAAGCAGCACATAAGCAATTGTTAGATAGCCCAACAGGTACCCTATCGTTATCTGGAAGTATGCAAACGATTCGGTTTTAACTGCCCCCGGCACCGATACAAACGTTACTCCACTCAATGAAGTTCCAATCATACCAAAAGCAACAAGCATCCAGTTACTGCTACGGTTACCAATGAAAAAGCTTTCATTGTCACTATTCCGGCTGGTATACCAGGCAACACCTAACAATAGAAGAAAATAAGCAA
>JASLBT010000158.1 GCA_030146445.1 Segetibacter sp.
ACAACACTACTGGTGTTTGCACTCATTTGCCTTCTTAACTTACTCATGGTTTGGTTGATTTTATATTATTTAAGGACTGAGCTCTATACGTATTAACGGTTTTCACAAGCTTGCTCTCAGGAAAACGATCTACGAAGTCGATGCATTCAGCGACAACTTTATCATATCGCTCAGGTTGCTTCGATTCTACGCTCATGTTTGCATACTGGTAATAAGATTTTATCACCATAAGCTTGTATTCATCAGCACTCTTCGAGTCAAGAAAATTGTCAATTAACGAAGCGAAAGCGATTGCAGCAGCTTTGTAATAGCCAAGATTATAATACAATTCGGCGTTTTTATATTCTTTCACCTCTAATTTGCTCCTTGAAACGTCGATAATTTCGGTGGCTTCTTTAACCTTGGCTGAACCCGGATGTGTATTGATAAACGCCTGCATCTGCCCCATTGCACGCATGGTGCTGGTCTGATCTAATTCAGGTTTCGGCGACTGCTTGAAAAAACAATAGGCTCTCATATAATCACCTTCCTCAGCTTTTGCACTGTTTGGAAAGGTTTCTACAAAAGTTTTAAACAGATTTTCAGCGTTCATATAATCCTTAAGGTGAAACGCACAATACGCATATTTAAAGTAGAGGTCCTCAAAGCGGGCCGTTCCCTTGAAAATAGGAAAAAGATCTTCGTATAAAACCTGTGCGTTGTTATACTTCTTAGCAGCATAATAACTCTCAGCCATTTTATACTTATACTCGTAATCGGTGCTCTTCATTATTTTGGCAAACTTTGAAGCGCATGACGAAAGAGCAACAATGTAAATTAATAGTAAGTACCTGTTCATAAAGGGATCGCGAAATTAGGCAATAACTACCAAATTAGGGCTGGTTTATGACATTGATTTGTAAGCCACAGTTAATCTTTCCTTAAAGCATCTGATTTAGGATTTGGTGAAAATGAAAATACCTCCCGATTGCGGGAGGTATTTTCGATTGAAGTAATATGGAGAACTATCCTCTTTTCAGGTTTGGATGTGGAGCAGGAACAGTGTTTGGACCTTCTTCGTTTGTACCCATCAGGTCAACAGTGTTGTTGTCACCCTCAGTACCATAAGAGAAGATGAACCTGTCTTCAGAGATACCTTGTCTTTCAACCAGGTACCTGATTACTGCATTCACTCTATCCCAGCTCAGTTGCTGTGCACGCTTATCGCTTGCACCGTAACCCGTAACCCGGATTTTACAAGTAGGACTTCCTTTGATTTGAGCAGCTGCACCCGCAAGTATCGCCTGGGCGTCACGGCTAAGTGTAGCAGATCCTGAACGGAACTGTATGCTAGGAAGACTGCCTATTCCGCAATCACCCATTCCACCTTTCCAGTTTGCCATAGAGTCTCTCAACTCTTTACAGCAGCTTGGCTCAGGGCAAGTACCAACACCATCAGCATCAACAGGGAAACATTTCTGAGAAGTCAGCAGTTCCTTGTCTTTGAAATCAGGTACACCATCACCATCGCTGTCTCTTGATACACCGCGAACATCAACCGGAGCACCTTGTGGACTATTTGGCTCCATGTCGAATTGGTCAGTAACACCATCACCATCAGCATCAGGCAGTACCGGAGTAGGTATCTTCATGTGCTGAGGAGCGTTAAGCTCGTTGAAGATAAAGTTGTTTGGATTAACCCACCACAAAGGTTGAACAGCTCTTGTTCTGCTTCCCATGTTGATGTTGATCCGAAGGCTGGTAAAAGAAATCAAATCGTTTGATTTACCTGCTGCTTTAGCATCAAGGTTATCATCGAACAGGTAAGTGAATTTTTGCTCAAGTCCGATGTTTATTTTATCGCTTAGTTTCCTGGCAATACCAGCACCTACGTTAACACCGTGTCTCAAAAGCTGGTTTTGCTTCCAACGGCTGAAGTTGTTTCTGCTTCCGTTAAGTACGCCACCATTGCTTTCGTATTCTGTTTCGTTATCTCCATCCATAAGTACATCCTTATAATATGTCCGGATATCCTTTCTTGAAGATGGAACATTGTTGATCTGCTGCTGAGTATACAAGCCGCCTTGTGCGTTTCTCGCATTTACGTCAACGTCAGCAGATACGAAACTGTAACCTCCAAGCACATAAACAGAAGTTTTTGGGTTTCCTCTGTAAAAGCTCGCGTTATTCAATTCAGCTATTCCGTCTAATGAAGCCATGTGAATCTTCGTACGGTAGTTAGCAATGTAGTTTCCGCCAGCGTAAGCGCCAAATGGATTCGGGAAAGTATTACCAGCAATTAACGATGCTGCATTCGGCCGGTAATCCAAACCGAAATTGAATGCACCGGTGTAAGCCGCTCTCAACGACATTGTGTGACCGAGTGATTTCCGTACCGACAACGATCCCCCGAAACCTGGACGAGGTGATACGTCACCAAGAATAAGTGACAGACCACCTGCAACTCCCAGTTCCCACTGATCCCTTGGCTTTGCAGGGTACGGATACTGGTTATTCAGGAATTCACTGTGCTGAGGAAGAAGCGTTGTAGATATTTTAGAAGAATCTCTCCAATCATATCCCGCATCGTTCCGCTGCCCGAAAGCGGCAGAAGACACCAGGCTGATTAACCCTAAAATTAATTTGTACTTTTTGCTTGCCATAGAAATTTGTTATATTTTTTGTATTAGTAAATCTTTCTGTTAAAGGAAGTTGTTAAAAGTTCGGTGCAAAAGTAGGCATTGCACATGAAATACCAAATTTTTACAATCTAATTTGCTTTTTAACAAAACACATCCTTAAAAAACTATTCCAGCGAGCTTAAATCGCCTCACATTAAAAATTCGGCTGAACAAAGAAAATTTAGGAACGATTGTAGAATATATTTCTCACTATATCATTAGCCTGCCCAAATTCGAATTAAGTATTATATTGCGCCTAAGTTCTCTATAATGCAATTAGCCCAATCGATCATCGCAGCTGAATTACAACAGTTCGAAAAACATTTTAAGGCAGCAGTAAAAAGCAACGTTTCGCTACTCGATAAGATTATGCAGTATATCGTTAAGCGGAAGGGGAAACAACTCAGGCCGATGTTTGTATTGCTATCGGCAAAGTTGGGTGGAGAAATAAACGACAAAACGTACCGCGCAGCTTCATTAGTTGAACTATTACATACCGCCACCCTTGTACATGATGACGTAGTAGATGAGTCACTTGAGCGAAGGGGTTTTTTTTCAATAAACGCTTTGTGGAAAAACAAAATCGCAGTTCTGGTTGGTGACTATCTACTGTCTAAAGGGTTACTTCTTTCCCTGGATAACCAGGACTTCAGGACTTTACAAATTTTATCCACAGCGGTAAAGTTGATGAGCGAAGGTGAGTTACTCCAGATTGAAAAGGCAAGAAATCTCAACCTGAAAGAGGATGTTTATTTCGAAATTATCAGGAATAAAACGGCTTCGCTGGTTGCATCTTCGTGTGCAGCCGGAGCATCAACCACCTTTACAGATGATATCGCTATTGAAAAAATGCGTTTGTTTGGTGAAAAGGCGGGCATAGCTTTCCAGATAAAAGACGACCTATTCGACTACGGCTCAGCAGATATTGGTAAACCAACCGGCAATGATATTAAAGAGAAAAAGCTTACCCTTCCCCTCATTTACACACTTAATAATGTGGGGTCATCTTTAAAAAGGGAAATCATTTATATTGTAAAAAACGAAAACACGAATAAAGAGAAAGTAAGGTTTGTTATAGAGCAAGTAGAAAAAAACGGTGGAATTTCCTATGCTGCAGAAAAAATGCTTTCTTACAGGGATGAGGCGCTCGCGGAACTTTATCATTTCGCGCCCGGACAAGTGAGGGATGGCCTTGAAGAATTGGTCAGGTATACTACTGACCGCAAGTACTAACTATGCAGAAGAGATGGAATATATTGGCCGCGGATCCCGCCGCTGTTAACGTGCTCTACGAATCGTTGAAGGTTCATCAGGTTATCTGCAGGCTGCTTGTACAACGTGGTTATGATACCTTTGAGAAAG
>JASLBT010000070.1 GCA_030146445.1 Segetibacter sp.
ATTTTTCTTTTGTAATATTTTCCCATTCATCGGTGCAGTAACCAAAATAGTTGCACCGAGTTTTTTTTACTTGCATTATTAATTTTGAAATTTTCTGCCATTTTCATCAGTTCAATAATTCCAAACAATTGCACTGGCTACATTTAATTTTTAAATCGTTAATTTAATTGTTGATCACCCTATCATCGATAAATAAACCGTTTCGCCTCTTTTAAGCGGTGTGGTGGTGCGAACGATAAAAGATTCAGAACCGACCATTACCTCTGCTTCATAAGCACTGCCTAAAAACATGACTTCGATCACTTCTGCTTCTATGCCTTGTTCGCGTTTTTCTACGAGTGCAAAATGCTCAGGACGTACAAACATTTTCCTCCTCTCAATAGTGCCCGCCGTAGCGCTGATCCCCCTGAACAAAAGCGGATTTACCAGGTTGTAAGTGCCGAAGAGTGCTGCAACGTATTCGCTTTTGGGTTCATAATAAATTTCGCGTGGAGATCCCTGTTGGATGATTGCTCCGTTCCGCATCACCATAATGTGGTCAGCCCATGACAAAAGGTCAAGCGGGTCATGGGAGATTAACATGCAGGTGATCTTAAGCCGCTCACCAATGTCGTGAATGACGGCTTTAAGCAGTCGCTTATGGATCATGTCGAGGTTCGAATAGGGCTCATCCAGCAGTAACAACTTTGGCGAAGTCACCAGTAACCTTGCGATGGCAATACGCTGTTGCTCGCCGCCGGAAAGTGCATCTGTACGACGATCCATCAGGTGAGTGATCCTGCATACGTCGTAAAGTATCGTTGCATCAGTTTCCGGTAGTTTGTTTGCGTATTCGAGTACCTGCGAGACTGTCAAGAAACGTGGAAGTTCAAATTGTTGCGAGAGATACTTTATCCCGGGGTGTCCGGGTATCAATTGCTCATCAGGACCCAATACACGTTCTCCAAAAAAGAAAGCCTCTCCGCTGTCGGGTTGTATCAGCCCGGCAATCACTTTCAAAAGGCTGCTTTTGCCGGAACCTGTTTCCCCGGCGATGGCAAATTTTTGATGTGCTTGCTGTGTTAACGAAATATTGCTGAGGATATCATTCCCCACGTGTTTTTTGCTGACACCGGTAACGTTCAAGAAATTTTTACTCACAGATAATCGCTTTTGCTTAACTAAGCTGTACGGGCTAAAAATAGGATTGAATGCATAAACATGCCGCAAATGTTTTTCGTTCGAGGTGCTTACCGGCTGCGCAATGTTTTACCGGGTACAGGATTTAAAGGTTTTCTAGCAGCCGTCCCCGATTGCGATTCTTTGCCGTCCAATCAATTCTACCATGCTATAGTTGAGCTGGAATTTGCTTACAGGCTTTTTGCCCGGTTTAGGTGCCAGGGAACTCCGTAAATACAATGAACAAAACCGCCCCGTCACGGTTTCATTGCGGAAGCATACCTCTTGCGGTAAACCAGCGACTGCTGGTTGTCCATGATTAGTGACTGCTGGTCCTGGAGCCAACAACCCATTCGTGCAATAGCCCGTCTAAGCTGATCATCCGTTAATTGTGCTGATGCGTTTTTCTTCCGGTCTAAATGGTTGTACCAGCAGTCGTTGAAAAGCCAGTCCAGGATAATACGCGAAAAACAATGATTATACTTCACCGGGTGCTGGTACTTTTGCGGAAGTTCAACATTAATCAGATTTTTGTAAGTGGATAACAGGTCGTTCATCATCATCATTTCGCGAACAAAAACCTTACCCCAGGCGGATGTCGCCTAAGATGGTGCTACCAGGATTTCTGCGGCGGGGTGGGCAATGCTGCACCACGGAATACAATTTGATTACCTTGTACAGTTTACGACGGAGGTTTGCCAATATGATCATTAAACATGCCGGGTACCGGCGTAATCCAATTTGTTAAAAACATTAGTATGCAAGCGTCCGATGTGCAGATACGTATGAAACCTGTTTTTAAAAAGGTTTTTCCTGATGAAAACTACAAGTTTCAACCTTTGCCTGCGCCCCGCGGTGAATGGCCTTACATTCTCAACCTTGACCAGGTAACCCGGCCATTAAGCGACACTAAAATGGTTTTTCATATGGTAGGTGATACGGGCAGTGTTCGTGAGCCAACCTTTCAGTACCTGGTGTCGGCAGAAATGGTCAGGCAAATCGTAAATGCTCCTGATCCTAAAGACAAACCTCTGTTTTTGTATCACCTGGGTGACCTGGTGTATAAATATGGCGAAGAAGGAGAATACTACCGGCAGTTCTTCGAGCCATATAAAAATTATCCCAACCCTGTATTTGCGATCCCCGGCAACCATGATAGCGACATCAACCCACTGAACCCAAAGCCTTATAAGAGCCTGGATGCCTTCACGAAGGTTTTTTGCGATACGGAAGCGAGGGAGCTTGATCTTGCGGGTGATACCCACCGCCGGAGTATGACTCAGCCAAACGTATATTGGATCTTGCAAACACCTGTTGCAACGATTATCGGCTTATGTACCAATGTGCCGAAATACGGGATCGTTACGCCTGAACAAAGGCAGTGGCTCATCTCTCAGCTAAAAACGGCCCGTGAACAAAGCGGCAAGGCATTAGTGCTCTGCTTGCATCATGCCCCCTATTCTGCCGATGTCAACCATGGGTCCAGTCGTTACCTCGTTGAGTTGCTGGAAGCTGTGTTTACGGAAGCGGATGTAAAACCCGATATTGTTTTTAGCGGGCATGTGCACAATTATCAAAGGTTTAATAAACAGTATGCAGATGGTACCGTAGTGCCGTTTATTGTTTCGGGTGGCGGGGGTTATGATGAGCTGCACCCCATTGCCGCTCCCGACGACCCAGGTTATGATGAGAACAGCAGTTTGTTTGCTGATGTATCGCTGGAAAAATATTGTGATCACCGACACGGATTTTTGAAGATCGCCATCGAAAAAACCACGAGCGGCATAACGATTGGCGGTGAATATTATTCCCTTCCGCATTCGATGTTAAAAGACGGCAGCCTGTCCGCAAAACTTACTGATGAGTTTAAGGTTGAATTGAAAAACTAGGGCAGGATGCAAAATTCAGGACTCAAAATGAACTTCTGCTATCATCATGCCTGCACTAAACGAAAGTCCTCTGGCGGCAGTTGATGCGTGCGAAAGTCAAATGTCAATATTCAAAATAGAATTTCTGCTATACTCATTCAAGTGCACTGAGGCAAATGTTATTACCGGATAAATCGTCTACCACGCCAGCGTGGCAACCAGTTTAAGGGCGCCTTCCCGGCTTGCCACTTATCACCGGTCAACATTTCAACCCGTCAATTCACTCGCAACCCAATAGCTCAATACCTTCGAGCGGCGTAAATACTATCTTTGAAACATTTATGCATTAACATCATACGACCGCAAGACAAAAAACCTAAAGACGAGCCGATGAATATAAAAGTCATAGCTTTTGACGCTGACGATACCTTATGGATCAATGAGCCTTACTTTCAGGAGACAGAACACAAGTTTAGTGAACTCATGGAGGATTACCTTCCACGGCACACAACCCTTCGGGAGCTCCTGCAGGTGGAGGTCCAAAACCTTACGCTATATGGCTACGGCATCAAAGGGTTTATACTTTCCATGATTGAAACAGCTATGAAAATTTCCGAGAACACCATCAGCCTGGCTGCTGTGGAAAAAATTATCGACTTTGGCAAGGCGCTACTGGCCAGGCCTATCGAACTGCTTGATGGTGTGGAAGAGGTACTGGTCGAATTGAAACAGCAGTACCGCCTGGTAGTGGCAACAAAAGGCGACCTGCTCGACCAGGAAAGAAAGCTTGCGAACTCCGGGATTGAGCACCATTTTCACCACATCGAAATCATGTCCGATAAACAGGAGAAGGATTACCGAAAACTGATTAAACACCTTGACGTTCGCCCGGAAGAGTTTATGATGGTCGGTAATTCGCTAAAGTCCGACGTACTTCCTGTACTCGCAATTGGTGGTTACGGCTATCATATACCTTATCATACCACCTGGGCTCATGAACACGTGGAGCACGCAATCGAACATGCCAATTTCAGGCAACTCACCAGCATCAAAGAACTTATTCCCGCGCTTTTAAAATGAAGCACTTTCCTGACATTGGTAACTGGAGTCGAAAGGAACACTTCATGTTCTTCAGCCAATTCGAAGAGCCTTATTCGGACTGACAGCATCCATTTATTGCACCGCAGCATATGAGCAATCAAAAACACCGGGGCACTCCTTCTTTCTCTCTTACCTGCACAAGACCCTCACCGCCGTTAACGCTATTGAACCATTCAGTATCGTATACTCGACAATAGGGTAGTCCTTTATGACCAGGTAAATGCTTCAGCGACGATCAATCGGCCCGATCGTACGTTCGGCTTTTCTTACATCGACTATTATCCCGATTTTGAAACGTTTGTCCAACATGCTCAACAAGAGATTGAACGGGTTCAAAACAGCCAGGGGCTCGTACCAGCCGTTTCAAGTAAAAATGTAATTCATTTTTCGTCGATACCATGGGTGAATTTCACTGCCGTTTCTCATCCAAGGGCTTTCAGTTTTAAGGACAGTATACCAAAGAAAACGTTCAGGAAGATGCTAACGAAGCATGGCACCAAAACAATGCCGGTGTCGCTACATATTCATCATGCTTTAATGGATGGCTTTCACGTGGGCCAGTTTCTGGATCACTTGCAGGAGTTGATGCACATGAAGTGATGGATATCCCCGGAGCAGGAGCGCAGAGCGCCGGGTCTGCAGTTATTTTAATCTATGATGTCGGTCTGCTGGTGTGGTAACGCTGGCATAAACAATAAAGCCGGTGCACTTGTGTGCACCGGCTTTATTCGTGCCCGTTCGTACGGGTTTGTACTTGTTGATGTTTACTGTTGCTCGGGAATAAACTTCATCGAAATGGAATTTACACAATGACGGGTGTTCTTTGAGGTTAAGCGTTCCCCTTCGAAAACATGTCCGAGGTGTCCGTCGCAGGTTGCACAAACAATTTCAACCCTTCTTCCATCAGCATCCGTCAACCGTTTAACCGCACCAGGTATTTCATCATCAAAACTGGGCCACCCACAATGCGAGTCGAACTTGTCTGCCGAGCGGTACAAAGGGGTGTTGCATCTTCTGCATACGTAAGTACCCGGCAGTTTTGTATTGTTGTACTCACCGGAAAATGGTCGTTCCGTTCCTTTATGTACAATTACCCTTTCCTCTTCCGGCGTCAGTTCATTATAATTCATACGATCTTTTTATAAAGGTAACAACCACTGGCTGTTTTGGTTCAGCGGGCGCTGCTTATTTTGGCCTGCACGATTACGCAGCTGGGAGGAAATAGATGCGCCATGTTGAATAGCTTCTATTAAGTTTCCGTAGCCGCAGGGATGCCTGCTGCCGTGTCGTCAATGAACGCGATAGTTTGATCAGGTTTTCACGACTTGCTGTTGCGACGTGAAACACCAGATCCAATAAGTTTTGGCTGGTACAACTGTTGATTACGGAAAAAGGAACTAAACGCAGGAAGCCCATAGTATTGAATTGAAAAAAGACGAAAAAGTTTGAAGTACAACGGCAGTGGCGTTTGCAGCAAATGAACCCCGTTCTATTTCGATACGCGTATTTTCGTACTTTGGTATCCTTGCTTTTAAGTTCGAACCATAACCAAAAATGATTGTACCATGGACTTCGGAAACGAGTTTGCGATAGGAATTGATATAGGTGGAACAAATACCAAGTATGGAATTGTGAATCACCGCGGTGATATCTTGCAAAAAGGCGACCTGCGAACCGACGTCTATGAAGAGGTCGAGCCTTTCATCGACGCTTTATGTGAAAAGCTTGGGCCTATAATGGAGCTGAACGCCGGCGAGGGTGTGTTGAAAGGCATTGGCATAGGTGCACCAAATGCCAATTATTATCACGGTACCATCGAACATGCGCCGAATCTGAACTGGAAAGGGGTGATTCCTTTTGCCAAAATGGTAAGCGAAAAGTTTGGACTGCCCTGTTCTATAACCAACGATGCAAATGCCGCCGCAGTCGGTGAGATGAGCTATGGTGCGGCCCGGGGAATGAAAAATTTCATAATGATCACCCTTGGAACCGGTGTGGGTAGTGGCATCGTGGCAAACGGTCAATTGATCTATGGTGAAGACGGCTTTGCCGGAGAGCTTGGTCACACGATTGTTCGGTACGGCGGACGCAGGCATCCCTCTACAGGGCTGTTGGGTTCTCTGGAGTCCTATGCCAGTGCCACCGGCATCGTGCTTACTGCCGAAGAATTAATCGGCAACTCGGACGAACCAAGCCTTCTCCGCGAACTCAACGAGAAACTTACCTCCAAAACGATTTATAACTGTGCAATGAAAGGAGATAAGCTTGCCCGGGAAGTCTTCCGTTTTACAGGGCAGGTTTTGGGAGAGGCTCTGGCGAATTTCGTGATGTTTTCCTCCCCCGAAGCCATCATTCTTTTTGGTGGGGTGATCAAAGCCGGTGACCTGTTATTAGCGCCGACCAGGCAATATATGGAGAAAAACCTGTTACCCGTTTTTCAAAACAAGGTTAAAATCATCTTCAGTGAACTTGAGGAAGCCGATGCAGCAATTCTCGGTGCCAGCGCGCTCGTTTGGGAAATGAAATACGAAGATAGCCGGTCAAGAAGTTCGCACTAAGACGGCTGTTCAGTATGATAAACCCTCTGGTAAGTTTTGGAAGATCGTATCGACCCTAAACAGGCCTGCCAACCAGGATAAGCAAAGTTTCTATATGTTCCATTCTAAGATCAACAAAGCTCCATAGCTGCAAAATTCATTGTATGATCGCGGTGCTACTGGCTTCATTTGGACGGGAGGGAGTCTTCACCTGAAGGAAGGATGCCTATACGACAGCCTGGAACCGCAGCATGCAGCCATTCCCCGCAGACTCGGAAAAATTCGTGCGGGAGCTTAGCGCACTTAAGCAGCTCATGCTTTGGCTTCTCTTTCAGGAGGCGGTAATTTTTTTAACCTTGGGTCAGGTGGTCGTAATCTGCAGGGGTATCAACATCGATATGTCCCTGCTCAAAGGTTATGCTCGCCACATCTTCCGGGTACACGGAAAGTAATTTGCGCGCCCCTTCTTGCCCGCGGAGCGTTCTTATAGCCGGAAAAAGGTTATAACGGAACAACACCGGTGTACCAACGGTTTTTTCATATTCAGCTGCGATAATGTCCTTGCCCGTTTGTTGTTGTCGCTTAATGAGCCCCTGGAAAATTGCTGCAGATATAAACGGCTGATCACAAACTGCAAACACGACTGCTTTCACCGACGGTTCTTTATCGAGCAAGGCTGTAAGCCCTATATTGATCGACGATGCCATACCCGAAGCCCAGTCCTGATTATAAACGGTGGTCACTTCCTGTTGGTGCAGCTCCTTTTCAAACAACTTGTAATTCGCCCCGGTAACTACAACAAGATTTCGCGCGTTTGCTTCCCTGGCTGCGTCCAGAGTGCGTTGAAGCAGGCTTTTTCCTTCAAACAGCAACGTTTGCTTCGGGCGTCCCATACGCGACGAGTTGCCGGCGGCGAGGACAATGATGTTGAGGTCGGTCATTGGGGTTTGGGTATTTGGTATTGGGTATGTGTATCGAGGTATGGGTAAGTTGAAAGGTTGAAAAGTTGATAAGTTGATGGGTTGATCGGGTTGATAAGTTGACGACTTGATAACGTTGACTAATGCATGATTTCAGAGCCGATCATTCGTTCATTGCAGCGCAGCAGGAGCTCACTTTTGAATTTTTAATTTTGCCTTTTGCCTTATCCGGTCTAGCCAACATAATATGGCAGGAGCTCAATATTGACTATTGCTCATTGATTAATATAAACAAGGTTAATCCGCCGTTTTTCCATATCCAGACGGCCTAAAGCCCTTCTCCGTGGTGCCTGTATGAAATCATCAAACGCTATCAGCAGATTTGGACGTACATGGTTCATGTCGTTAGCTGTCAGGCTTTCTAACTTTAAGACACTTTACACACGTTTTATGATATATTTTTTATCTTTATTAAAGCTTTAATTAATACACTAAACCAGTTGTAAAATGAAGCTCCCAAGCATTATTGTGGCCGGTCTTAAAACCATTTTCACGTTTTCCCTGATCAGTTCCCTCTGCTTTTTTATCATCGCTATGAAGGCAAAAAAAGCCGCTGATGATGTATGGAAACAAGTTGGCTTAACGCTGCCTCAGGCACAAAATAACATCAATCAAAGTTTTATCAAGGGCGATTTCTTCTATGATGGTGCGAAAAACGCAAAGAACATAGCATTGGGTGACCGTGTTGCGGTTGTAAATCAAATGGTGGCTTATGCCAAAACTTATTGGAACAGCCCTGAACTCCAAACCCTTTATAAGAACTATTGGACGCAGCAGTACAACCGGACAAAGGCAAAGAAGCCCGTACCACCTGCTCTCACTGCGGACTCTATCAAAGCAGCGGAAATGCAGCGACTGGACAGATTATTGAAAGCCGCGGAGCCAGGGTTGAACTCACCGAATCCAAACGTCAAAAACAATGCAACCATCCGCGTCGAAAACATCAAAAAACAAATGAGCGAGCTGAATGATCCAAATAATGCTTCCATAAAGACTAGAGTTGATAATGCCAACCGGTATCGTGACGGAATACTTGAACAACACAGTAAGGAGCAGGAGTTCCTGTTGGAATATCCCGAAGATCCAAAGGCGCTTCTTAAAAAAAGGCTTCAGACAATTTTAGACATTACGACCGACGTAGATTATGCAGCGGAATTGAAGGTAGCAAATGGGATAAAATATTTTGTCAATCCTGTTTACGAAAAAAAGCAATCTGAATGGAAACTCGCTTTTCGAGCCGGAAAAGTTGCTACAGATGCCGTTCGCGCAGCCGCGCAGCAATGGCTTAAAGAATTAAACTGAATGTCACAGAGCTGAGTGTCCACGAGCATACAAAGAAAGGCGTCCCCAGGCAGATTGGATAACGATTGCATTATTTTTGATGGGCGGCAGAAAATGGTTCGGCATATTGTGGTGTTGGGGGCTTAGTGATTGCGCTACGCTTCATAAGAATTATCCGAGCGATCCAGCAGGCTGACCAGCCAAAGGCAACGTGCCCGGCTTGTCTCCGACATAAGCGTAGACATGCGGAGTCACACGGGGAGCAAAGAGGGAATCACCAGGCCTTAGTACAAATTTGCATCACCTGCTTGAAATAAAATTCTCCTCCATGGCGTACAGCTATTCCTCCAGCTCGTAATCAAAATGCCGGGTGGTACGCCCTTGCTCACTTTCGCGTGTCTTCAAGATGG
>JASLBT010000169.1 GCA_030146445.1 Segetibacter sp.
GTACCGAACGCGGACGGGAAATCAGGAAGGCTTTTATTCCAAGAGATGCATCGCACCTTTTGGTAAGTGCCGATTATTCACAAATTGAGCTTAGGATCGTTGCGGCAATCAGTGGCGACCCGAACATGTGTGAAGCCTTCAAACAGGGAAAGGATATCCATACAGCCACAGCTGCGAAAGTATACGGCATTGAAGAAAGCGATGTAACCAAGGAAATGCGGTACAAAGCCAAAAGCGTCAACTTCGGGATCATCTATGGCCAGGGAGCATTTGGACTGTCCGAAAACCTGAAGATCAGCCGTAGTGAAGCACGGGAGATTATCGAAAACTATAAAAAGCAGTTCCCGAACATCCAGCAGTACATGGATGCCCAGATGAAGTTTGCCCAACAGAATGGCTATGTTCAAACTTTGCTGGGAAGAAAGCGTTGGTTGAAGGACATCAACAGCAACAATTTTACGGTACGGGGTTATGCCGAACGCAACGCCATCAATATGCCGATACAAGGTACCGCGGCAGACATGATCAAACTGGCCATGATTAAAATTGACCGGGAGTTCAAGAACAGGAACTTCAGGTCGAAGATGATCCTGCAGGTACATGATGAACTCGTTTTTGATGCCTACCTGGACGAAGTAGAAACGATCAAGCCCATCATCATTGATTGTATGCAATCGGCACTTGCCTTGCCAAATGGTGTTCCCGCAAGCGCAGAAATTGGGGCGGGGGTTAACTGGCTTGAAGCGCATTGAGTTGAAATAATTTATTAAAAGCCTTTTGACCAACGACATTGAAACACTCCCGATTATCGTCGTACCGTGTTTATCATTGACGAACTGCCCAAGAGTTAAATCATGTTAGCAGACCGTATCCTCGGCTTTTTAAAGAACATCCGGCTGAGTTTTGAGCTGCCCCCGGACGTACAAGTGATGTACCCGTTTGCCGACGCTTACACGATGGACACCTGTACCCGCTTTTACCAGCAGTTCTATGCAGATGACGAACCGCGCTATTGTATTATCGGTATCAACCCCGGCCGTTTCGGCGGCGGCGTTACCGGCATTCCCTTTACCGACCCGATACGGTTGGTCAACGAATGTGGTATTCCAAACCAATGGCCACTGCGACAGGAGCTTTCATCCGTTTTTGTCTATGATGTGGTGCAGGCATTCGGTGGGGTAAAAGCCTTTTACAACAAGTTCTACATTACTGCCATTAGCCCACTTGGTTTTACCGCACATGGCAAAAATCTAAACTATTACGACAACAAGCTCTTGCTCCAAAGCATAAAACCCTTCTCGGTTGATTGCTTTCGGGAGCAGCTTTCGTGGGGACTGAAATCATCTGTTGCTTTCTGCTTAGGTGAAGGAACCAATTTTAAATTCCTGTCGAAGCTTAACCATGAATTCAAGCTCTTCCACGAGATCATTCCACTTCCCCATCCCCGGTTTATAATGCAGTATCGGCTTAAACAAAAAGAACAATTTATTACCAGGTACCTCGAAGCCTTTCAGCGGCTTGACTGACCGGCAACCAGCGCGTCCAGGGGTCAAAATACATCGTTAATTATAGGCTTGCACTTACCTTTGCCGCATGAAACCGATACTTGTTTATTGCTATGATGCATACTGTGGCTGGTGTTATGGATTTAGTGGTGTAATAAAAAGAATCGATGAGGAGTACAAAAACATCATGGATATAGATGTATTGTCGGGCGGTATGATCTTGCCTGAAAAGCCGGTGCACATCAACGCGACCGCGGGATACATCCAAAAGGCATATAAGAGCGTTGAGGAGCTCACCGGCACCCGGTTTGGGCAGGATTACCTCTGGCATATCTTTAACCCGGAAGAAAGCGATTGGTACCCGAACTCAGAAAAGCCCGCTATTGCATTGTGTATTTTCAAAGATTACTACCCTGAGCGCGTCGTGGAGTTTGCAGCCGATCTGCAGTATGCGTTGCACTACGAAGGACGCGACCTGACCGACAATGAAGCTTACCGCCATTTAGTTGAGAAATACAGCATACATCCCGAAGCATTTTACGAAAAGCTGGAAAGCGAGGAGTACAAGGAAATGGCACATTATGAATTTTCTCTTGTAAAGCAACTCCAGGTCACCGGCTACCCTGCTGTTCTGATACAAACCGGCGAGCTTAAGTTTTTCGTTGTTGCAAAAGGTTATACCGAGTATGATGCCTTGAAAGATCGGATTGACGAAGTATTAGCAAGCGCAGAACAGGAAAGTTAGGGCGGTTCGCAGATTATTCAAAGTCCTTCCCAGCGATCAAAGCAGATATGATATCGTAAGACGAATCAGACCCACTGCCACTTTCCTCACGTACTATGGCCGGCCCACCGCTTGTTTATTCAAGCCGGTATTGAAATAAAAACGGTTAAGGTCTTAGCCGTTTGAATGTGTTCAGTCCACATCAGGGGAAACTCAAACAGCCTCCGGAACAGGAAAAACAATGAATATGCCGTATCTTTGTATGCTGAAGTATGGCAGATATTCAAACCCGGGATGACCTCGCCGCTTTAATGAAGTGCTTTTACCAAAAGCTGCTTTCCGACAACTCCATTAGCTACCTGTTTACCGACGTCGCGCGTATCAAGTTACCGGAACACCTGCCGGTGTTGGTCGATTTCTGGGACATGATATTGTTCCAATCTGACACCTACCGAAAAAACGTTATGCAGCTGCACCTGGGATTACACGCGCTGTCGCCAATGTCGGACGATCATTTCGAAACCTGGCTATCATACTTCAGGCAAACGGTCGACGAGATGTTCGCCGGAGAGAAAGCCGAACTGGCTAAACAACGCGCCATTAGTATTGCTACGATGATGAAAATCAAGATAGCGCAACAATCTTAACCCGCTCTGCCGGCTTACTTATAAGCTGCTTACCGCGTATTCATCCCAAATTTCTGCTGGTCTCACTTGCAACAAGGGCAAAACGTATGTTCCGGCAGAACCAATATTCATGTTAACAGGGCAGTATTGTGCTGGATCACCGCAGGTTCGCTGCATAAGGTAGGAAACTACGAAGTCGAAATACAAGGCTGCCCATCTTTATAAGTGCTCAATTCACGAAAATGAACTTCGAGATTATTGGTGTAAAGGAACTCCCCGCGCACCTGAAAGGAATGCTGGAAAGTGCTTTTGAATTCGACAGCGCCGAGCTTGCAGACTCTATGAAAAAACTAGAGACATTTATCCAAAAATTCAGACCTGACCTGGTTGTTGGTGTCGAGTCTTTTTATATTGATAAACTCTACCGCGATG
>JASLBT010000173.1 GCA_030146445.1 Segetibacter sp.
TCAAGCTTCATCAATCAGCTTGATAATGGCCCTTTGGGTGTGCACGTCTTTTTCGTCCTTAGCGGATTTCTCATTACACAGGTTCTGTTAACAAACAAAAAGACGCTGGAGAAGCATAACGGGGTCAGAACCGTTCTGAAGAAATTTTACATAAGGCGGGCGTTAAGAATCTTACCAATCTACTATCTGACTATTTTCTTAACGGGTGTTGCAACCCTTGTATCAGACATTACTCTTTCACTGCACGAACTGGTCGCCAGCTTGGCTCATGTGTCAAATCTTTACCTATATAGGATAAATAAGTGGACTGACGCTACGCCTCATTTCTGGTCTCTTGCAGTCGAGGAGCAATTCTACTTGATTTGGCCATTGATAATTATGTTTACACCGCCAAAGTACCTCTTACACACTTTACTGACTTTCATTTCTATCGGTGTAATTGGTCAACTTATGGTGGGTGAGTCTTGGTTTGCGAATGTTCTGCCACATACATGTTTCGATGGTTTAGGAATGGGGGCGCTTATTGCGTGGGTCGTAGAACTTAGAAATGACAAACTAAAACAGCTTTATAGTTTGGCCAGCATTTGTGCATTAGTCAGTACGGTGGTTATCGTCTTAATTCATATAAACATCATACAATTCGAGAAAATACGATTTTTACATTCCTTTCTGGGCGTATGGGTTGTCACGTATATCCTGGTTAACCACCAACGAAAAACACTTCTCATCAACTTGCTTTCTAATTCCATTTTGATGAGCATTGGTAAAATCAGTTATGGGATTTATGTGTACCATGTGTTGTACGGTATCATAGCTAGAAAATTTTGGAATCGATACATTTATGAACATATAAAAACAATTGAAAGCGCTTATCAGGAATGGCTTTTCTTCATCATAAACATATGGCTACTACTTTTCTTATGCTGGCTTTCATATAAGTTTATCGAAAAACCTATCCTTTCTTTCAAAAACAGGTTTGCTTATTAGAACGATAGGATAGCCGCCGACATGAAAAGTTCTGGCTTGAATTACCGCATCGGTTATTTGCGTCGGGCATTTTACGCAAGAAGATTAAAAAGCTGGCTATTTAAATACACCCTTAAATGGATTGAATGCTTGTCGTTTAATTATCAGCCTTGTCGAACTCACTTGACATTCGACTGAGCCCGCTTGTTGCACCAACAACTTAATCGGTGGTTTTTTGCGGTTAATTTGCAAGCTACCAAACGGATGCTGATACAATAGGGCTCACGTAAAAGCGTTCGAACGCTTAGTAGAACACAGACTTCGCTACGAATATTTTATAATTTGCTATTAATTTATTTCGGAAAAGAACGAAATCAGGTAAGCCTTACGTTCCTGAAGGTAAATATCCAACAATGTCCAAAACATTTCATTTCACAAATGGTGATGGCAGTATAAAGACGGGTTACATACTTTCATTTATTCTTTTACTTGCGTTCGTGCTTCGGCTATGGGGCATTAATCAACCATATGTAGATATTATCGGCTGGAGGCAATGTAGCGTAGCGATGATGGCCGAAAATTTTTTTAGAGTAGACCCAAATATTTTCTTTCCTGCGATAAACTGGAGCGGGCCGGGACCTGGGTACAATGGACGGGAGTTTCAGACCATCTCGTATATCGCTTCGCTATTGTACAGGCTATTTGGCCAGCATGATGCCATTGGCCGATGTGTGGCGTTGGTGTTTGGGTTATGGGGTGTATTTGCGACTTATAAACTCGTAGAGGAAGTTTGGGATAAGCGATCAGGACTTGCGGCTGCCTTCCTGATGGCAATAATGCCTTCACCAATATTGTTCGACCGGTCGTTTATTCCGGACCCGGTGATGGTTTCCCTTGTTGTAACAGGGGTATGGCTGCTGCTGGTTTATCTCAGGTCGGGAAGCCGGAAGTTCATTATTCTTGCTGCTGTTACCCTTTGCCTTGGCTTTCTGACGAAAATTCCGGGCATGCTAACCGGAATAGCAATCGCTTATGCGTTGCTATACATGACCATTGACAAAAGAAAACTTGATTTGAAGCGATTCGTTCCGGTGGTGATAGCCGGAGTCGCTATACTTATTGTAGTAGCAGCCTATTATCTATGGGCGCGTTACTTATCTACACATTACCCGCCCTATCACTTTGCGGGTTCTGATGGCTGGGTTTGGAGCCAGGGACTTGTTGCATGGATGCAACAAGGCTATTTTCTTGACCGGTTTCTTTATTGTGCAAAAGATTTATTGTGGGGGTGGCCCGCACTATGCCTCTTCCTCGTCGGCATCATATTTTTCAATTATAGGGAGCCTGCCTTACGGCGTGAAAAAGCCGACCACGAATATCGGAAGCCTGTTTATTTGTTTCACTTCTGGGCGCTCGGTTGTATAGTGTTTTATGCTATAGGAGCACAGGAACTTGTTGACAACTTCTGGAACTTTCACATTTTTAGCCCGGTGGTTGCTGCGTTTGCAGCTCGGGGCCTTATACTTTTGACGACGTTTGGAACCAGGTCGAAGGCTTTTTTTCTGATACGATTTGGAGTTATTGTACTTATCCTGGCCTGGGTAAATTATCCGGTATGGAGGTATTTACGTACGCCCTTCTATCAAAGTGAATACGAGATGGGAACAGCCCTGAGGAATTACAGGCAGGATGGTGAGCCTGTGGTTGTATTAGGCCGGGAATTTGGCTCGCCGGTGAGCATTTTTTATACCCGATCGAAGGGGTGGGTGTTTCCCCCGGCAGGAAAAGATGACTGGGCTTCGTTTCCAAAGGACGACACCACCGCGATAAGGATTTTGAAAGATTTACAGCGTCAGGGTGCGGGCTGGTTTGCGGTTGTCGCGCCACAGTATGAAGACATTCGCAGCAAATTTCCCGTGTTTGAAAGCTACCTTACTACACAGAACAATGTTCGCCTGGAGACAAAGGAATATGTCCTCGTACAACTTAAAAAGCCTATTAATTAATTGATCTGTTCTGCTTGCAACGATAGTTCGGTAAACCGGTAAGCAGCTCTAAACAGGTTTATTTAGAGCGTGAAGTGGGGGAGAGAATAAGTAAAGGACAGTTGTGGGGGGCTTTTAAGTATTCCGGATCAACAGCAACATCTATTAACCGAAGGGTTGATCCAGGAGTTTCAAAGTGTTTTCTAATTCCGCGGGATCAACCAGCAAGTGGGCATCGTTAAGCGCAATGGTGTCGGTCGAAGTAGTTAATGATGAGTCGGCCATGGAACAGCCGACTGCATAGTACGGAATCCCAATGCTTGATGCTAAGAGGTAGTACGCGTCGTTGAGGTAATCTTTATTTACGAGTTCAATCACCGACGCAGTTGATTGAAGAAACAGGATGTTTACCATATTGGCTCCATGTACGCTGCAAAATATACGGGCCGACCGGGCTATCCGAACCTGTTCGATAAACGGCAGCCCTTCAAAAAAAACGATCTCATATCCGAGGCTTTCCAGCGAAGGCGTTATATCGTTTTCATTTTTCAGCGTACGACGTTTCTGCCGGGAACGTGATACAAATATCTTCCGCACCGGCGCTGTGCTTCCCTCACATAAGCGCTCTAATAATCGCTTGCGGACCGTTACAATTAGTTCTTCCCTTATCAGTTCGTTTGCCGGAACTGGCTTGAAGGTTTCCCGGTTTGAGCTGGCGTAAACTTCATCATCGTAATAGACCAGTTCGGGTACGATTAGCTCATTAACCTGTAACACCTCATTTACGTTCCGGTTTAAGGGAAAGGTATCTGTGACTTCCATCAGGGTTAACGTGGCCTGCACGTATTCTGGTGAAGGTGTGGGAACGATAACCCTGCTTTCCGGAAACAATTGTTGAACCACCAGCAAACGTGGCAGCGATTCAATCATCCAATGATAGTAGTTCGTTGCCGACCAGTCATCAAAGATCAGTGCTACCCGTTTGTCTTTCGGCACTGGCACCAGTTTGCCGCGCCATTGCTGCAATAAAAGGTTTGCATTCCTGTGGAGGTTTAAGTCTTTCAGCCAGGTAAGACTTGGAATGAAAATCCTGAAATTTTTAAATACGACGGCGCTACCTGAGACGTATACTTTTCTAAGAACAAATACGGAACGTACAGGTATGGATTTTACAACAACAAACTTTTCGGCGAGTGTCTGCGGGAGTAAAGAGAAGTTCCGGGGGAGTGTTACAGGGATATCCTTTTGCGAGGGAACCACATCAACGATCCGGGCCCGTTTCCATAAAGGGAGAATTCTTGCAAACCAGGTAAATCCCCGAAACACCGGCCGCTTTATGAGCTTGTCCAACATTGTATTTCTTTACGGCTAACATGGTTTTGAGTCCGGTCTTCATTGCTATTTAAACTTACCGAAAACCTTTTTTAAAAGCCCTGCTGGTTGTGTATTCCTGGGGCGAATCGGGCGTTGTGCGATATTGTCTTTCCAGTTAAGCCTGCCCTTTCCGAACATATACTCGACGTCGTCTTCATGAACTAAACTAAGGTGCTCGATGAGTCCTGAAAGAAATAAAAGTGAGCTGTTCCGTTTGTCGTATTCCCGAATGAATGTGGATTCATATCCTTGCCGGTGGAAATACCCGGTACCCTCAAGCGTCCGGAATTTTGCACCTTCAGCGAGCAGCTTCAATCCAAAAATTTCAGAATCATAAGCACCACCAAGTGACTCATTGTATCGTCCTGCTTTTTTCCAGATCATCTTCGTGTACAGGAAGTTCCCTGCGCCGCAGGGTGTTTTCATCGGGTCGTTTAGCGCATCGATGAAGTTGAGCACTTCCACCAGTACCCATTGTTCGGTAATGTTGGTTACAGCACCTTCAAAGTAGTCGATGTTGCCAAAAGCAGCTGCGTCGAGATTATTTTGAAGCAGGAATACTTTTAGCGGCGCAATCGTATTTGGCTTGAGCACATTGTCGGCGTCTAAGCAGAATATCAGATCATTAGCGGAATGGTCTATTCCTGTATTGCGGCCGGCTGCTGCAGAGCCTTTATTGATATGATGTTTATAAACAAAAACGTTTCTATGAGCGGACTGAAGAGAAAGTAATTTCGTGTAGGTATCGTCGGTTGAGGCGTCATCAACGAGGATGATCTCATCCTCGTCGCAGTAATTTGTTTGAAGGATCGAATTTACGGATTCATCAATAGTGCCTGAGCAGTTAAAACAAGGTATGATAAATGAAATACCGGTCTTCATAATTTTAAGTCGGCTGTGGTTGGCAGTGGCGGAATTACTGTCAGGTTTACGATCACTCAGATTTTTATCCACGACGGAGCTTGGAGCCTTACCCGGCTATTCATCCCCGGATTTGCGACCCAGCGTTCGGGTGAGACAACGATCTTATCAGGATTGTTGTTTAGAAAGGCTGCCCACCAGCTAAAAGAGCTATTTGCGATGATGTTATGCCTGCATTTGCTCATTGCATACAGCTCAAGATAGTCGGTTGTACCTCCGTTTATCTCAACAAAGGTTAAGGCTGCATTTGTTTTTAAGTTGCTCCTTGCCCAATCCAGGTCATCCGAAAAAACATAGTATGTGGGTTCCTTAATGTGTCCGTTTATGTATTCAATTGCTTCGCGGTAATATTCATGCGGTAATACGCCAAAAAAGTTTAGGTTATGGATATCGTTCACATAATCGCCTCGCCTGATATGGATGGATACAGCAGCGTCATTCTTTTCGATCTCGGAAATCACTGCTGGTTGGTTTAAGGTGTATTCTTTTCGAAGCGTCAGCTCATCTAAAATTATCGGTGGAACATGTTCGAAATAGCCATAGTGCTGCCAAAAGCCCTCGATCAATACGTTTTTTGATAACTCCTTCCAGCAGGGTTCAAATTTGTAGTAATCGTCTTCGATGTAATAGGTTCGTTTATGTTTTGATTTTAGGTTTTCTACAAACTTCCAAAACCTGGCAACGAGAGATTTGCTGTAATAGATATCAATCAGGTTGTCGACCTCCTGCGGTGTAGCAATCGGTACATCAATATTGAAATACTCCAGTTTGAAAGATCTAAGGTGATCATCACAAAAGGCAGAGAGGTTCAGCTTTAAAGGAGCAGATCTCATCAGGGCGACCTGTCTTGCAAATACATATTGGAAAAGCTGGTTTCCGAGCCCGCCGGTCAGTGTTACTATGATCATTTATATTGCGATGCTAAACAGGATTCAGTTTAAAACTTTACGGGAAGATATGTACCGGCAGTCGTAAACCCGGGGGTTGCTAAAGGCTAATCTCATCAACCAGTTGTGATTATTTCGTTGGCCGGGTAATCCTTTCGCCTGGTTGCAGGTTGCTTATTACGGTAATACTTTTTCAGTGAGGCAATCGGGCGTTCAAAAAACTTCCATGATAGCCAAGCTAATGTGAGCAGGAGAACGGAGTTCTCAAAAAGGAACAGGAGTTTGTTGTATTTGAGATAATCTGGCAGCTTCAGCTTGTCGTGAAACCAGTAAAAGATTCGATAACTATAGTTTACTACGGGAAGGTGAAACAAAAACAAACCGTAGCTGAGCTTACCCATCGCAATCAGGAAGGGGTTATTAAGAATAAGGTTCGGCGTTCGGTTGCCGATTTTGTCGTTTGTTACCAGCAAGGTTAATATGCACGTTGTTATGATAGAAACAAACGTGCGATTTGCGATAGAAATAATAGCCCCGTTTTTCAAAAGCAGCATACATACAAGGCTGATAATTGCCAGGACTGAAATCGTTTTAAGGAAAGCTGGGAGATAAGGTTTTTTGAATATTGTAAACCACGCCAACAAGGCTCCCAGCCCAAGAACGTCGAAGCAAGTATGCGGCAGGGTAAATGTATACTGGTTTGGCGTAAGGAAGATTCGACTCGTAATACCTATGGCAATAAACAGCACGATCACAGGCATTAATAGCGATTTTGGTGTGAATAAGATTATCCACGGCCATACCAGGTAAAACTGTTCTTCAACAGCCATGGACCAGAAATGGGGGAAGATGCCCCATGATTGTTCAAAGTGTTGAAAGAAGTTTGTCGTGTAGGTAAGATGACTGATGTAATCGGACAGTGGTTGATCTGCCACCAGGTAAACAATGAATATAGTCAGGTAATACGCCGGAAATATTCGTAAGGCCCTCCTGATGAAAAAGTTTTTAAATACGACAAGTTTATCAATCTGTGTCTCCTCGGCTTGTAACCTTTCTTTAATCAGAATTGCGGTAATCAAAAAACCACTGATGGTGAAAAAGATGGAGGGTGCCGAAATCCGAGACGAGATCGCGTAGAATATCCCATTTTTATCTGCCCAATGGGTGGTGATAACAGACATAATTGCCAATGCCCGGATGGCATCAAGCTCTTTTATATATTTCATCTTGGCGGCTATGTGCAGGATAAGAACAGATTGGGGAGATCTTAAAGCCGGCAATCTGATGTTTGTTACAACAGCAAACATTGCTTTGCTGAAGTTAGCTTTTCGTTAAGGTCCCCGTATGCCGGTATTTAGTCGAGCACACCCGACCCTAAGTGGGCAGCCGGTTTTTTTTGATCACGTGTTAAGAAGTGCATGCAAACAATTCGAAGTACTTGTTTCAACCGGCCGATGGAAAGTAAAAGAATTATTTTCCTGGTAAGAGAAAGGTCATTTAACAGGCCATCGAGAATGAATTCTTTTTTGTAATGCGCTGCTTCAAGAATGTCTGATTTGTTACAATTGATATTATCCTTTTGGAGAATTGACACATTAATTTGATCAATCTTTTTCAGGCAGGTGCGAATTGCTGCTAAATTTCTTAAATCAACAAGCGGGGCAAAATTGTGGCGCAGGCATTCTATTTCAGGTATTGTTAGATGGAAGTTTCTACCCGTATAGTACTGAACGTTTCTAAGCACCTGGCGACGTTGGGCATCTTCGTATTCAGCTTTGTGGGATACATTCGATAAACTGGTTTCTGAGAGACGATAGTCCAGCAATACTTCATCAAGGTGATCAATCCGGTTTGTCCTTGATAACCTCCACCACAGCTCGAAGTCTTCGGAAAAACGTTCGGTATATTTACCTGCAGCCAGAACAGCGCTACGCTTGTACATTACGGTTGGATGATAAACCCAGCAAATAAAAATCAGGTTGTAGTAATAATATGCTCCTGAAAACTTGTCTGTTCTAACAGGTACTTTATTGGCTGAAACCACCCGTGCCCTGGTGGAAAGCATGCTGCATGCGGGGTGATTGCGAAAAAATGCATACTGCTTCTCCAGGCGTTCCGGGTAACTGATGTCGTCAGCGTCCATGCGGGCGATCAGTTCTGTGGTCGCTAATTCAATTCCGAGGTTTAGCGTTTCTGATATGCCGCGATTGGTTTCATTTTTAACGAGCCGGATGCGGCTGTCGGTGAAGGACTCAATCATGGCAACACTGCTATCCGTTGAAGCATCATCAATGATCAAAAACTCAAAACGATGAAAGCTTTGCCGAAGAATACTTTGAATACTCTCCTGCAAGTATTTTTCGGCGTTATATACCGGCATCAACACGGTCAGCAAAGGAGCATTCATAAACGCCGTAGAAATTGATAATAACGCCTGATGTTCAATAATCCCTTTAATGAATGCCTTACAGGTGACCTGTATGGTTGCAGGGCTTTGTTTAACAAGCTCACCACGTCAGGATCGGTAAACCCGATCCTCGACATATATCTTTCCAGCCACTCGAGAAAAAATATTCGGACAACATGGTATTGGCCATCATGAGTGACTTTTTGAACCAATGATCCGTTCCTTTGGCGATACCTGTTATTGCAGGCGGATGACAAATACACTGGTTCGTTAAGATAGATCTTGTGAAGAAATGCCTGGTCCTCGTACATCTGGAACTTGCCATCAAATTGTTCTTCAAAGCCGTGATGTTTAAGTATGGCTGATTTCCTGATGATAATCCCTGAAGGGCATGGAGCCTTACCAGTGGACAACGGATAAAGTTCTTTCAGCAGTTCGGGTGGCATATATAACTTGTCTTGTTTTTTGCCCACCTGTACGATCTTATCGCGGCTCTGAAAAGCATTGTCATAGTGCCAATATTCGGAGGCTTCACAAAGCATCTGGCACGGCGGATTTAACTGCATTAAATCCACCTGTACCCTGAGTTTGGCCGGAAGCCATACGTCATCGGCGTCCAGGAACGCGATGAGTTCGCCTTTGGCAAAAGCGATACCATGGTTGCGGCTGGCACTCAGGCCACGGTTTATGTGAGCCGGATGTTCGGTGTACAGGATTCTACCGGGATGTGCGGCCGCATAATCCATTGCCATTCGCGAGCTCTTATCTGAAGACCCGTCGTCAACCAATATCAGTTCCCAGTTCGGATATTCCTGCTGCAATACACTTTCTATTGCTTCAGACAAGAAATTTTCCTCATTATAAAAAGCAGTTATTACAGATACAAGGGGGTTCATGAATGATTGATATTTTCAGAAGCCATTTAACCACGTATTCAGTTGCTTTCTGAATTCTTTTCCGCTCCAGTTTCTCACCTGGAATCGTCCGGTGGTTAACAGTTTTGTATGCTTATCCACGAGCCGCGACTCAGTTGTAAACGCCGCTAACAGCTTCTGTTCTTTTACCACCGAAAGCGTATCACCATTATAGTTCCCGTATGGATATGCAAGAATATCTACGTTGCGACCATGTTCCTTGTTGAAGTATTCCCTCGACGCTTTGATCTCTGCCTGCTGAAATTCCGCAGGATGATGTGCCAGAGCTGGATGATGCGCAGTGTGCAGTCCGACCGTGAATAGTGGAGCCTCCATTAACCGGGATAACTGATCAGCTGTCATGGGACCGCCATCGCCTGTTGTTGCCGCGTTTCCCGACCATTTTCTGAGGGTTTCAAGCACCATCAATATTTCCTCATGAGCCGATGTTTGCAAACGTTTCCAGATGTCGAGGTAGGTACTACAACGTTGCGTTGGTGGCTTATTAGGCCAAACCCACCTTTGGGTACTGAGCAGGCAGTCTTCTGTAGTATCATCATCATTCAGTTGATAGCTGAGTTCGTTTTCACCAATGGTTATAGAGAGTGTGGCGGGTAGTTGGGAGGTATTCAAGAAAATAGCCGCTAATTCGTCCCACCAAAATTGGTTCTGCGAACCTATAAACCCTGTTGCGATGAAAAAGGTAGCGGGGCAATTATATCGTTCCAGGATGGGTTTCGCCAACTCGAAGTTATCCCGGTAGCCGTCGTCGAAGGTTATACAAATGCTCTTATCAGCAACTCGCCGGGCTGATACCTGGTTAATTAATTGCTTAACCGGCTGAACCGTAAAATCATTCTTTAATACCTGTAAATGTTCTTCGAAATGTTTCGCACTCACCGCAATTTCCCAGGGATCGGAAACAACATCGGCTATACGGTGGTACATGAGTACTACGGCCCTTGACTTAAGCAAGTTCGTTACACGACGTTGTAGGTGAAGGCTCAATTTGTTGCCTCTTTTTTCGCGAAGCCGCTGATGATTACCTGGTAGTGGGGATCATGGATGTCCATCTTTTTCTTATTCATTTCGGTAAGACCCATTCCATACAAAAATGCTGTTGCTACCAGGACGTTTCCATAAGTGTCGACTTTTATATCAGCAGGAGGGAAAACCTCCGCAAGCAGCTTACTGATAGCGGTTCCTGTAAATGCCCATAACCAATTTTCTTTCCATTGACCCTGATCGATATGTGTGATACCCGGAACGGTTAACAACAGCACCCCCCCTGGCTTTAGAACTCTGTAGCAGGTCTTCAGGGCGCTTTTAAAATCATAAATCAGGTGTAATGTCTGCGTCAGTATGATGCAATCAAAAGTGTTGTCGGGCAAAACGGGGGCATCACTTAAGTCGCCAACGTAGGTCGCCTTTGGGTTGTTTTCGTCGATGTGTAGGATGTTGCTTTTAGCAATTCCAGCGCCGCCATATCGAAGGGTATACTCATCATCTCCAATCTCTAAAACATTCCCCTTCACCATCTGCTTGTGCTGTTCAAGAAAGTTTTCGATGTAGTAACGATCAACAGGACCACCACGGTCATAGCCAAACTCTGTACTGAACGGGGTGGTGCGATTAAGATCGCCCAGGTCTACTGTCCCGGGTCGTGGTACTTCCCTGCCGAGCAGTATGCGCTTTGCTAGCTTTTTTAACGTCATGATGATTTTTATGCCGGTAAGTTTATAATAGAGGCGGGGTGAATACGCTCTTAACGTTTGTAGTTCGTTTTTGCTTTTTTCCATTTGATCGTGTGAAAGTGGCATCAGCTTTTCAAAGATCTTTCCGGTGTAGTATTCTTTCCAAACGTTGAAGCCGTTATGGTAGAACCCGGCCTCGTTTGTGCTTTCCAGGAAAGGCTCCTGGCGTTTCAATACGTTTAGTACCGTATCCAACATCAGGCTGATATTGCCCGACATATTCGTGTTGTGTATCCGGTAGCCTGCCATTACGGCTTGGTGGTGAATGACCGGGTATTTCCTGGTGATCTTCAGGTATAAATCATAGTCTTCACAAGCCTTTAATGTTACGTCGTATCTCCATTCGTTAAACACCCAACGTTGGTACATCACCGTAGCATGCATTCCGATGTAGTTACCCTGGAGCAGCTGATGATAATGGTTCCCTTCTACGGAAAATTTTTGATCGTCGAGGATTTCACCTGTGTCGCTCACTTTCAGGTGGGCACCAGATACAAAAGCAGCTTCAGGATTTTCGCGGAGGTATTTTACATTAACGTTTAGCGCATCGGGATATAGCCAGTCATCTGCATCAAGAAATACGAGGTAATCGCCAGTGCTAATGTCAATCCCTGTATTACGCGCAGCCGAAAGGCCGCTGTTATCCTGGTATATGTAGGTGACATTTGAATAACAGTGAGCAACTTCTTTAGTGTTGTCGCCCGATCCATCGTCAACTACAATGATCTCAACATGCGGGTATGTTTGTTTAATTACGCTTTCGATTGCGTAAGCAAGGTATTGTGCGTGGTTGAAACAGGGGATGATCACCGAAACAATTTCGGTGGGGTTAAGCGAGCTCAATTGGGCTACTGGTTGGATAAATTCGGGATGGGGTATTACAGTGTTTTTTATAGTAAGCTATTCCCGAAATAATGCCTTTGATTTCGTTGAACAAGGTACGGTACCTAAACGCAAAATTTGGAAAGCCCTGTTTTATCAGGACGAGGTAGTACCTGGGTAATTCACCGTAAACGTACTGGTGATATCCTGCCTGGCTGTTCTGTTGCTGTTGTATCAGGGAGGCCACTACATGGCCACGCATGTAATTATAGATCTGTTTTTGCAAGCCCGGAAGATCAGTGCGGTGATCATGGTAGCTGATCACCCTTGGGTTGTACATGATATTATAACCCTTGTACAGTATCCTGTACCATAGTTCCGAGTCGCCGTTGCAACCCGCAGCGCCTACATCGAGGCGCTCATCAAAATACCCTGTTGTGTTCAACACCGACTTTCTGAATGCCATGTTAGCACCTGCACCAATTTCCCAAACTCTTGGCGTATTGCTGGATTCGAAAAACGAACGGTTGTAGATTTTCTCAACATAACCCCTGTTGAAACTCCAGTGCTTTTCAAAAATCTGCTGTGCCTCCGTGTCGAGTTTGGTCGCAAACACCAGTCCGGTGACTGCAGCGACCTGGGGGTCTGAAAACGACTCCCATATTCGAAGGGCCCAGAGTGGGTGTAGAGTAACATCATCGTCAACATAGGCAATTACATCGCACGATGCCATATAGGCACCGGTATTGCGCGCTATGTCCAATCCTGCCCTTGGCTCACGTTTATACTTCACTTTTGGAAATTGCGTCACAACGTCTCTTGTAAGTTCATCTGATGGGGCATTATCTATCACGATGATTTCTTCTGGCTGACAAGCCAGGTTTTCAAGTGACCTAAGGCATTGTTGCAGGTGCTCACTGCGGTTACGTGTGCAAATGATCACTGAAATGTTTGCCGTTTGCGCAATTAATGTATTGTTAACCGTGCGTTCGACCTGGCTCAATATCGGGCTAAGAAACTGAATAATTGTTTTGCTGTTAAAGCTTGCAAAGTCAGGCATCGGTATGTTCAGCTTATTCGCATATGCGCTGACTGCAGGTTTAATTGCGGCTATTATTTTTTCGATAAGGTGATCGCTTTTGGATACATCCCGTGATGGAATATACAATTCACCAAGTGGTAAGTTTCTCCACCAAAAAACAAAGTAATAGCCGTGGTTTCCGGTTGATAATGTTGAAAGTTCTTCCGTGAGGCTCTCGAGCTGAAGGTGTAAAATCTTATATGGTGTTATTGTCGGCACTCGCTGGTTGGTTGTAAAGTAAGTTGCGCTTTGGAGCCTGGTGCCACAAAATATTTTGGCTACCGGCCGGATTGTTAAAGGTGTCAGCGTATTTGAAAACGCTAAAGGAGAGTGTTAAGCGTTTATAAAAGCGGGTTATTTTACAACCATTCGTGATTGCCGAATACCACGCCATAATCCCAATCTCCGTGTTTTGAAAGATGGGAATCGTTGTCGAACACCGTAAAGTTGCACACGTCTTCAATGATGTCTATAGCGCCAAATTGTGGAATATTAATTAAGGCAGCTATCGAGTAATCGCCGCGAACAAGCGTTTTTGAGCGTATCCGCAAACTCATCTTTTCCTTGATGGTCATCGATTCACAGGGAAAAATTTTGCGCTTTTTGCCATCAAGAATGATGATAAGCATGGTATATCGATCATCCATTTCGGCGATGGCTAATTCAATGTCGAGATAGATGTCGTCGTTAACGGTAAAATCGCTTTTCACTTGCTGCAAACCATTCATCACGCGTATGCTACGGATATAGGTAAGACCAGGCTCTTCTTCGGCAGCCTCGTAAATGGGTGAGTTTATATTTTTGGATAAGTACGTTGAAATAATGGAAGAGATTTTACCCGAGAGTTCAACTTGTCCCTTGTTCAAAAGCATCCCTTTTTTGCAAAGGCTTGATACCGCATTTAAGTCGTGGCTTACAAACAAAACTGTTTTGCCTCCATGTTCACTTACCTCGCCTATTTTGCCGAAACATTTCTTTTGAAAATCGGCGTCGCCAACCGCCAGTACTTCATCAAGAATAAGTATCTCCGATTCGAGGAAGGCCGCTACAGCAAAGGCCAGCCGGACATACATACCCGAAGAATATCTTTTTACGGGTGTATCTATATATCGTTCTACTCCTGAGAAGTCAACCATTTCGTCGAACTTTCTCGTGATCTCTTTTTTCTTCATCCCGAGGATTGCGCCATTCAGGTAGATGTTCTCCCGCCCGGTTAGCTCAGAATGAAAGCCGGTACCTACTTCCAGCAAACTTGCTATTCTGCCATTTCCAATTATGTTCCCTGTGGTTGGTGTGGTAACACGACTGAGTATTTTGAGAAGGGTGCTTTTACCCGCGCCATTCGGTCCGATGATACCGATGGCTTCACCCTGTTCTATTTCGAAGTTTACATCTTTAAGGCTCCACACCACGTCGCTTTTGCCTTTTTGTGACCGGTCGTTTGTTTCACCGATTTTCAGGAACGGATCTTCCTTACCCCTGATGCGGCTAAACCAACGCTCCACGTCCCTGGACAGCGTTCCGGTTCCGATTTTCCCCAGCTGGTAAGCTTTGGAGATGTTGGTTGCTTTAATGGCAAATGCCATGAATGTTGTGGGTAGTTATTGCCTGTTGCCAACGTTTGCAACATAGCTGGTTTGGAAAATAGAAACCGGCGACTTAAGATTATGATCAACGGTGGTGTCGATAAATTTCGTGCGGCTGTTTGCTGATAAAAGAACAAATGTAGAAGTGTGCGACGCAACAACTGTGGCCATTTTCGATTTCGTCCGGTCCATAAAAAACCTGTTTCCGGTTCGTTGTTTTACCTCATGGTTCAGTTCCATTGAAGCGTCATTACAAGACGTTGATGGTTGGTCGAAAATGATCAATTATCCACGGACTTATACGGTGTCTACGAAATTCTTTTCTACTTTATTAAATATGATCACGCCCGCGAATAAGGTGATGAGCGCAAATGTTGCTGTATAGACCATAGAGCCGACAGTTATAGTTCCCTTGCCCAGGAAGCCATAACGAAACGCTTCTATGATCGGCGTCATCGGGTTAAGCTGAATGATCCACTTATATTTTGCCGGAGCAGCAGAAAGGGGTACGATTACCGTAGTTGCATACATCGCGAGCTGGATCGCAAAAGACAGCAAAAAAGCAAGGTCGCGGTATTTTGTTGTGAGGGCCGAGATGATCATGCCTGAACCGAGACCGAGGGCAGCCATCAACAGTACGAGTAACGGAAAAAGCAACAGGTAAATGTTTGGCTCAACAGGGCCACCCGACAACATATAGTACAGCAACACGATGATAAATAAGAGGCATTGAATGCCGAACCGGACGAGATTACTGACCACGATGCTTAACGGCATTATGAGCCTGGGGAAATAAACTTTTCCGAAGATGTCTGCATTGTCTCTGAATACCGACGACGTTTTGGTAATGCAGTCAGCGAAGTAATTCCATGCGGTGATGCCAGCCATATAAAACAATGGTCCCGGCAAACCATCGGTTGAAATGCCGGCCATATTTTGGAAAACAAACGTAAAAATGATCGTCGTAAAAAAGGGCTGAATAAAAAACCAGATGGGGCCAAGAATAGTTTGCTTGTAAAAAGATACAAAGTCGCGGCGGACCAACAACAACAACAGGTCGCGGTATTCCCAAACTGAATTTAGTTTAAGATCGATTAAGGAACGCTTCGAAGAAATCTCCCATTTGTGGCTTGTATTATCGGGCATAAATATTACATCGTACCAGGTGCTAACATGGTGCAAATAAATCGCGGCAGGATGATGAATGCTGCGAATTTACCGGTACATGGTTCGTGAAAAGTGTTTTAATTGTATCAGCTGAATTAGTACCAACGTGTATAAACAGCTTCGCTTCCCTCAGTCACACCCGTGATGTTGAACATTACAAAAACCGGCGTGTTCTTTGGTCTTTCCAGGCATCGCGCATGTTGACACGCTTTGATGCGACCAATGTTTGAAATTACTTAAAATCGGCGTTGGTTCCCGACCTTAGTTCGGGTAGTATAAGGACAGTAATAAATGTGTTAAGCAATTTGTTGGTTTAGTTCCATGGCTGCTTCGATACATTTATCCATGTTGTAATATTCCCATTCTGCAAATCTTCCCAGTAAATAAATGTTGTACTTAGCCAGTTCTTTCTTGAGGTTGTTGATTTTAGTACGTGTGTCCCGTTGCTGGATGATGTATGAATTTGCTTCGTAGTTAAAGGCAATCGGTTTAAGATTGCCGGGCAACAGGGCTAGTTCACTGCGCATTTGATCCTGGTCCTGTTTGCCCGAAAATTCCACAACACAGGTTTTCCTGCCTTCGGGCTCATTGTTTGTCCCGCTGAAATTTCCGGTATAGATGATCCGGTGCGCTTTATATTTTTCTTCAGGAAGATACAACCAGGAAAGACTGGTGTCGTCCGTTTCGCAGAGCACATTGGAAGTGCCATTGCTCGGGAGGTCTGTTACCTGCTCAAGATATGTTTTTAAGTTGCCGTTTTCGATCTCAATTATGCCGGCCAATTGTCTTACATCGCCACAATAAACCAGCAATTCTGTATTATGCTCGTTCCCGTTGATGCAAATACGGCCGTCAGAAATTTCAATTGAATTTACCTGGTAGGAAAGGTTGATTTCTTGTTCTTCTGCGAGGCGGTCAATTATGAATTGTGAGCCGTTCACCTTTGGATAGTAGAAGGTTGAATGGACCATCGTTGCTTCTTCCTTTTTCAGGATGTTGCTCAGGATGATCTCTTTTATTTTCGGCATCGGCAACTTGCCGTCGAGCCATTCCAGTGGAACTTTGCTGATATCGGTGTTCCATATTTTGGCATTGTACGGACCGAAGTATAAATCGTACAACTTCTCGCCAAAGTTGCCAACCAGGAAGGCTTTAAAGTTTGGGTAATGCTCCGGCGCTTTTGGTGCCTGTGAAACCATCGTCAGCAGTTCGTCTATTATCGGACGTAGCGTGGCTTCCGGCAGTTGATAAAGATAGTTTTCCAACGGATAGCCGAGCAGTTGATCATCGAACAGGATCTTGGCGTTTCGTGTAGCCTTTAAGAATTCTTCTTCCCGGTTGAAGTGGCTCCAAAACCAATTCAAAACGGTCTCATTTTTACTATTGAACACGTGGCCACCTACACGGTGAAAGAGGCTTCCCATGACCCGGTCGCATTTAATCATTCCACCTGCTTTATCTGCCTTTTCCAGGATGCTTACCTTATACCTGTCGCTTAGCATGCGTGATATGCTCAAGCCGGAGATACCTGACCCAATTACCGTTGCGTGTTTCATTTTGTCTCTTTGAAAACCTGCCGAACCGATGTTGGTTCAACACTTAAATGCGTTTTAGGGTAAATAATAACTTAATTAAAAAGCAAAGATTGCCTGTATGCTAATATAAAATTTACGCGTTGGATCATTATGTATAAACATTACCCGATTTCGATGCGCGGCAGATTTATTGGCGATAAAACCATACTGCTAAACCATAGCCTTCGGGATCTACTGCCAACGCATATATCTTAAATTGTGTATTCGGTTACTGAAAATTTATGGCTGTAACAAGCAGGGGTAAACCAACCAGGCTTTTAGCGACTGGTGTTCCGGGGTGAGATGGAAACCAATAGGTATTTTGCAAAAAACCTCAGCAACCAATAAACGGATTTGAGGCTTCGGTCTAACTGCCACGCTGCCCTGACCTGGAGTAAGGCAGCCTTATTATTCCGACCAATCAGGCCATGCGCAAGTTTGATGGAATATATCGCATAATGTTTTATAGAAAACCGCTTTATTTCTTCCCGTTTATCTGCAGGTAAATGCTCCTGGATCAAATCAATCACGGTAAGCAGGTCCGTAAGGTTCTGACCTGTATTGATTGATATGGAACTGATGTTTCCTGCTTTAAGTGCACGATAAGAAGCAAGTATTTTAGGCGAATAAGCCACCTTGTAATTGGCGGCTATTCTCGTCCACATCTCCCAGTCTTCGCCGTAATGAGCCGCGTAAAAACTGCCGAGAGATTCGTATACGCTTCTCTTTACAACAATTGCCGGGGGTTCGAGCCGCTGGTATTGGGCTATCTTATAAAGAAAATCAGGAATAATCCCGGGGGTTGGTAAAATCTTTGGGTGTACAGACCGCACTTTTCCTGAAGCGTCGATAGTTGAATTGTTTACAAATGCCGCTCCAACACTATTATCCAGGTTGAAAAGCATTTCAATTTCGTTGTAGAATCCCGGAAGCACCAGGTCATCACCATGTAAAATATGTACCCATTTGCCTTTAGCGCGATTAATACACGTTTCAAAATTTCGCAGGCTGCCAACATTTTTAGGCTGTCTGAAATAACCCACTCTGCCTTTACCTACTTCTTTTACAAGTGCCTGAACGTCTCCGTCGGTGCTAAAGTCATCAATCACTTCTATCTGCATGTTTTTACCGGTATCCTGCTGCAGCACGCTTGTCAGGGTGGTCGCGAGGAACGTAATGCAGTTATATGAGGGTATCATCACCGACCACAAATATTCCTGGTCACTGTGCTGAACAGGCGCAATAACCGGCGGTGAAGAAGGGATTCGGGCCGCATCACCTGGTGAACGTCCTGTACTTAACAGACGCGTTGGATCTGGTAAGCCAGCTGGTGTTGCATTCATTGATATGCTGTTTTCAATGGTACGTTTCTACTATAAACGAAGAATTAACCTTCGAGTTGTGCAGTAATTAAATTCATTAACGCTCTGGTGCAGGTGAATATTGAATTCCGGTATGGAGGAACAACGTTATTTATCACAATAAAACAAAAAACGTTGTTCAAAAATCGGCGTGACGTCGCCCTACCGAAGTTATTGCCAAATAGTTGTATTAATCTATATGTTTAACTAAAATAACTTTAAATTATGGGAGCGGGTATCGGGCGGCGCGGTCAATCAGACAGGGCCGGGCTAAGTTTTTCTTTTGTCGTTCTCACTCCGGATGCGTGTTCAACCGTGTTTATAAATTTATGTAGAATATTATTTGTGCTAAGTTGCTCAACTGCATAGGTGCGTGCATTATGGCTAATGCTTTGGTTTTCATCTATCCGTGTCAATGCGGTTTTTATCGCATTGTTGAGGGCAGACTGGTTATCGGGCTCCGCGATTATTCCAATTTTGTTCGTGTTCACAATGGTATAAAGACTCGTTCCGGGATTCGCCGTCACAATCGAAATGCCCCCCACAGCCAGGATGGTGGTAAGTTTTGACGGTAATAGTAGATCGCCGGCATTCGACTTTTGTATCACCAGGTGAAAATCGGCAAGGTTTAAAAACCGGTTCAGTTCGTCAATTGGCTTCAAAGGCAGAAAGATTACGTTAGCCAGGTTCAGTTGATTTTTTAGCTTTTCAAGCGTTTCCTTATACGGACCGGAGCCGCAGATAATAAATTTAATCCGGTTGTTGCCCTCATAAAATTTTGCCGAGTGTAAGATAGCTTCCAGGCCCTGTTTTACACCAATTGCACCTGAATACAAGAAGAGGATATCGGTTGGCAAGAAACCATACCCGGTCTTGATTTCGGCCTTGTTCAATTCCGGTTTAAACCGGGTCGTATCAACCCAATTTTGAAAAAGTATGATCTCTTTGTTTACTTTACGAGAGATCTTATTGATCATGCCGTCGGAGATCGTGCTGATAAAATCGGCTCTTTTCAATATATAAGTTTCGATGGCAAAAAGCGCTTTAATCAAAGCCTCCGATTTAATGATCTGCAGGTCCCGCGCGGCATCAATCTGGAGGTCCTGGACATGGTAGATAAACTTTGCTCCTTTGACAGTTTTATACAAAATACCTAGCAGGCCCAGCGAAAACGAGGGGGCAACGGTAATTACGTAATTGTGCTTTTTTGTAAAAAACAAACGGAGCACTACAAAAAAGGCGGAGAAAAAGAAACTAAAGTCGGAGATCATCCGTGTAAGTCCCGAGGGGCTCGCCGGTATGTAATGTGGGCACCTGGTAATATTTATCGGGATAGCGTTTTCACCGGGTGTTCTTACTTCTTTTTTGTACCAGGAAGCACCTCGTTCATAGGGCTGCTGAATTTTCCATTGTGGATAATAAGGAAAGGTGGTAATCACAGAACAATCATAGCCGTTTGTTGAAAACCAATCCATCATTTCTCCGCTATACTTTCCTATACCGGTTGGTTCAGGATAGTAGTTTCCGCCAATAAGTAGAATTCTTTTTGTAGCTATCCGTTGTTGCATTCCTGAGGTGCGGTTAATTTTTATTATTAATCCCTGGGCAAAGCAGGTTTATAAGCCGTAATTACGGCGGCTATGCCGGCATTAAAGAACTAAGCGGTGGGGTATCTCATCTGCAAGGGTTTGCAGACTCAGGCTGTGATGCTATAGATGGGTGATCGAATGAACTTTAAACAGAAAGCCAAAACGGGACGATGCGGATGAATTTCTAAGCAGGCTTACACCCAATCAGCTCAACGGTGATAGAAATAGATGTGCTGTTAAAGGGATCCCGGGAGGCGATAACTGCAGCTTTTTTTGTGCACCAGCCTTTGTTCGCTAATTAACTTTGGTTGTGTCACTCCCTTGTACTGAATCACGCTGGGCGGCCAATGTACCTGCCATAAAGAACCGCATAGATCTTAGGAGAATGTGCGTGTGTTTATGCCGATTGTTGAGCAATCGCAG
>JASLBT010000207.1 GCA_030146445.1 Segetibacter sp.
CGACCTGGAGTTTACCGGTAACGACTCTGAGACTTTATCGGGTTACATCATCGAACAACATGAAACGATTCCCGTGCAAAAAGAGCGCATCATATTAGACCGGTACGAATTTGAAATCTTGAATGTAAGCGATACCCGGATAGAAATGGTAAAGCTGAAGATCCTCCGGTAATCTGCTACGCCACGCTTTCAACCGCCAGCCAGCAATCGCCGGGCGATATCGTCACCTAACCATAGAAATTGCAGGTGTACGGAAAAACTGCGTTTCACGCCGGCCCCCGACAACCGCGCTCGGACGGAGTGCGACCGGCCAACAATTAAGGTCAGGCTGAAACGATGGTCAATAACAATGGTAAAGCTGCCCCCAAAAAACTTCTGAACCAAACGACCTTGCATCTTAATGGTCGCGAGTACCTGATAAAAATCTAAAAGTGATAAATTCGAGTATATAGCCTGGCAGCGGTTTGCAGGGGCATAGATTGCCCCAACGATTTAACCGCTATTACTTTAACTTCGCGCACCGAAGGATCTTTATACATGGCAATACGGATAATTAACAGGCTCAAGCAGCAGGAAGGACAGGAGGAGATGACTTTTGTGGATCATCTCGAAGCTTTGCGATGGCACATTGTACGTTCACTCCTGGCCGTTATCATTATTGGGATCGTCATCTTTATAAACATCGACTGGGTCTTCGACCGGGTGATTGCCGGCCCGCTTCAAAATGATTTCATCAGCTACAGGGCCATGTGTTACTTCAGCCACATGATACACCTGGGGGATGCATTGTGTATGCCTGCCATCAACATAAAGATGCAGACCACCACTTTCAGCAGCCAGTTCATGAGCAGTATCACCATTGCTTTTATGGGCGGCTTTATCGCAGCTTTTCCGTATATCTTCTGGGAACTTTGGTCGTTTATCAAGCCGGCGCTCACACCTAAGGAGGTCTATCATGCAAGAGGAAGCATTTTTTGGGTTTCTTTATTCTTTTTTACCGGCGCCGCTTTTGGGTATTTCCTGCTTGGCCCTTTTACCTTCAATTTTTTGGCGAATTATACGATCGGCACCACGCAATTACTCGAGGCAAAACCAACACTTACCGACTACCTGGACAATCTGCTGGATATTATTCTTGGTTGCGGAATTGCTTTTGAATTGCCGGTACTTGCTTATGTGTTAACAAAAATTGGCCTGCTTACCCCGGATATCCTGCAGAGCAGCCGTAAGTATGCCGTAGTAGTAATACTGGTGATCTCCGCGGTAATTACACCTAGTCCCGACTGGACCAGCCAGATGCTTGTATTTGTTCCGCTTTTCCTGCTGTACCAGCTAAGTATCGTCGTTTCTAAACGAGCTTATAAACAGGAACTCAAAAGGGATGCAGAAGAATGGAGTTAAGGCGTTGTTTTGCCGGCAGTGTATTCATCAGTTTAGGTACCGCGACCGATACCGTCTGATCGCGATGACCCGACTTACTTTCTTCTGATCGCATTCATAAGCCTGCTCGAACCCGCCCGTAATTACAAATGCTAAATCTTAATCGTTGAGACTTGCGAGTGACGGCGGTTCAATAGTTAGTATTAATTTACACGATTTTAGCTATCAACCATGACAACAACATTCGACCTGACCAGGCCCATCGCGGTGGGCTGCGATCACGCTGGCTTTGAGTATAAACTTGATGTCGTTAAACACCTGAATGGCCGCGGTTTGCAGGTTGCCGATTTCGGTACGTATTCAATGGAGTCTGTCGATTTCCCCGACTTTGCCCATCCTACCGCCGATGCGGTAGAACAGGGAGAAGCGGGCTTCGGCATATTGCTGTGCGGCAGCGCAAATGGGGTTGCAATTACGGCAAACAAACATGCGGGGATTCGTGCCGCCATTTGCTGGCAAAAGGAAATTGCCAGTCTCGCCCGTAAACATAATAACGCCAACATTATTTGCATTCCGGCACGTTTCATGAAACTAAACGAAGTGCTCGAAATGCTTGATATCTTTATCAGTACTGCTTTTGAAGGAGGCAGACACGAAACACGGGTGAATAAAATAAGTTGCTAATGAACTTGGGAAATAACATGAAGAAATTTTGGAGTTGCGTTATCATGGCCGGTATAGGTACCAGTGCATTTGGTCAAATGGATCCGGGCAAATATGCTGCAACGATCACCGAAGGCGACCTTCGAAAACAACTGACCATAGTTGCTGGTGCCGAAATGGAAGGGAGGGAGACCGCTACTGAAGGCCAACGCAAAGCAGCTGCATACATCGTGGGTGAGTTCACCAGGCTCGGACTTAAACCCGCACCCGGTACGAACAACTTCCAGCAGGCTTATCCTTTGTTTTACGATACCATCAAAGTTTCCTCGCTCGTCATTGGCGGGCAGACGCTGGCATTCGGAAAAGACTATGGCGTTTCTGCACAGGTAAACAAGTCGAAGAAAATCAAGGCTAAAAAAATCGTTTTTGTCGGCTACGGCATCTCCGATAAAAACTATGATGACTATGCAGGTAAAAAGGTCAGGGGGAAAGTAGTATTGATGTTTGCGGGCGAACCCAAAACGGACTCATTATATCGCGTAAATAGCAGCACCCGGCCTTCGAAATGGAGCTATGGCACAGTCGCCAAACTGCAACTTGCGCGCAGGAAGGGAGCCAGGGCGGTGTTGTTCGTAAGCCCGTTATCCCCTGCACTAAGGCCCGAAATGGCCGCGATCAGGCGCACCAACATCTACTATCCGCAAAAAGATACGGCCAGGCTCATCAACATTGCTAACCTCTCCCACGAAGCAGCAGCCGCGATTATCGGGAAGTCCAAATTCGATGTGCTGCTCTCACAGGTGAAAACAGGACAGGCGCTTAACGACGAAAACCTGGTGTTTAATAAACGTGTGGAGTACGACTTTCAAAAAAGCAGTGTTCCCCAGTCGTCTACTAACGTCATCGGTTATATTGAAGGCACCGATAGAAAAGATGAATATGTTGTTTTAACGGCACACTATGATCATATCGGTGTGCGCAACGGCCGCATCAACTACGGCGCCGATGACGATGGAAGCGGTACGGTAAACGTGATCGAAATGGCAGAAGCCTTTGCAAAAGCCAAAGCCGATGGCAATGGCCCGCGCAGAACCGTCGTTTTTATGACCGTTTCAGGTGAAGAGAAAGGACTTTGGGGAAGCCGGTATTACACCGAACATCCCCTTTTTCCGTTGAATAAAACTTCTGTTGATTTGAATACCGATATGATCGGTCGTATCGATCCCAACCGAAAATACGGCGACTCAACAAATTACGTTTACGTGATTGGCGAAGATAAACTGAGCTCGGAACTAATCGGGATTACCGACGAGGTAAACGCCAAATTTACAAGGCTGGATCTCGACCGTAAATACAACGACCTTAAAGATCCAAACCGGTTCTATTACCGGAGCGACCACTACAATTTCGCTAAAAACGGCGTTCCGATCATATTCTATTTCGATGGGGTTCATGCTGATTACCACCGTCCGACCGACACCGTTGATAAAATCAATTTCGATCTTATGACGAAGCGGGCAAGGCTGATATTTCACACTGCATGGATTATGGCCAACCGTGACAAAATGCTTTTGCGAGATACCCCGCTACAATGACCCTTATAAATTATTGCAGGAAGTAATTAAAATTGGTGAATGCGAGGGGCAAACAGTTTTCGGCCATTCAACACGCCGGCAGCACTTTATAAAAGCAGGCTGTTGCCTTATGTACAACCGCAAAGCAAGCTTTGCACCTGTAGTAATTGCCATTACGTAAACCGCGCCACTTATAATTACTGCACCAACTGCGGCTATCCGCAAGCTCCCGGACAGGACCGCCTTGCCTTATATATGTACCGGCTTAGCATTCGCAAGGATCTCCTGAGGCGTTCAGAGGAGACAATCCAGTTTGCCAGGAATACTTTATACGTGTTATCGGCCATTTGTGTATTGGTGCTGCTATTTATTTCAACGGAGCGGCGTGTAAACAGGATCACCGTTGTGATCCTGCTTATTGTGGCTGGCTTGTTTATAGGCCTGGGCCGCTGGAGCCTTACCAAACCGTTTACCTCCCTGCTCATCAGCTTTCTTATATTAATCACCTTTATGGCCATCAATACGTGGGCAGAGTTTTCCAGGCTGTTCAACACGTCGTATGGGGTGTTTACCCTGCTCATACAGGTCGTGTGCTTTATATTCCTGATGAGGGGACTTCAGGCGGCTTATCGTGCAGACATCATGGAGGAAGAATTCAAAATCTAACGGTGGAGTATCCCGACCATATCGCAACCTGCAACGAGTGTAGTACCGACGTACACGAGAGCAACCGGTATTGTCATAATTGTGGCGCTTACCTTGGGGCGCATGCAGTTACGATCAACATTTTTAACAACCGCGACCTCAGGCAAATTTTCCTTTTTTATTTTCTGTACCTGTTCATCTGTCTTTTCGTAAAGCACACCTCGTTTTTCAAAACGTACGATCAGTTGTTCTGGGTCGAACTGTTGATGGCCTTTGTTACGATAACATTTGCCTGGCTAAACCGGAGGGAGATGCTTCCGGTACTCAGGTTCAATAACTTTAAATGGTGGCGCGCCCTGTTGCTTGCGACAATTGCCGTCCTTTTTTCATCTGCGGTGAGTTATACGGTCCGTGAAGTAAACGTCACCTTTTTTCATGTCGACATCAGCTATTTTGAAGGTTACAAGGTGTATTACCTGCCAACGCTGGTCATGATATATTCGATCGCTTTTATGCCGGCCGTTTTTGAGGAAATAGCGTTCCGGGGTATTATGTTCAACAACTGTTCGGCTTTTCTCGACGAACGCCTCGTTGTGGCCGTAACCGCGTTCCTGTTTGCAATTATGCACCTGAGTCTCATCTCCCTGGTATGGCTGATTCCGTTCGGCTTTTTCCTCGGGCATCTCCGGCATAAGTACAACACCATATGGTACGGCATACTATTCCACTTCGTTTTCAATGTAACCGCTTGCGTTATCGACCTCTACCGTGAAGGGGAACTATTCTGAGCGAATCGTCCATGTATGAAAACCGGTCTTCCACTCGCCTCGCGTTCCCGTACCGTTTGGCGTTTTTTTGGTGACCGGCAGTTTAGCCCTGGTCAGGCCTCCGTTGCCACGCTCGCTTGTACTGTTGATTCACCAGGCAACTGATTGCCTGTGATCCGAAACAAAAACAAGGGAGAAAAACTGGTGGCCAACGACAGCACTGAAACTCACCTTTTCTAATATCGGGAGCATTAAACGTGAGTATAGCTTAAGCGGGTACTCGTCTGTGTAAGGCGATCCGAATAAAAAGAGGCTGCCTCATACGGTTGAGACAGCCTCTACTTCTTTACAGGCCGAGAATATATGCAAACACCAATGGTGCTACAATCGTTGCGTCGCTTTCAATGATGAATTTCGGAGTATGGATATCGAGCTTGCCCCAGGTGATCTTTTCATTTGGAACTGCACCACTGTAGCTTCCATAGCTGGTGGTACTATCGCTAATCTGGCAGAAGTAACTCCAGAAGGGAATTTCATGCATCTCCAGGTCCTGGTACATCATGGGTACTACGCATATCGGGAAGTCGCCGGCAATACCACCTCCAATCTGGAAGAACCCGATGCCCTTGCCATCACTGTTGTGCTTATACCAGTCGCTTAACCAGATCATGTAATCAATTCCACTCTTCATGGTAGTAGATGTCAGCTCCCCTTTGATGCAGTAGCTCGCAAATATGTTACCCATCGTACTATCCTCCCAGCCCGGAACAATAATCGGAAGGTTTTTTTCTGCTGCGGCGATCATCCAGCTGTGCTCTTCAGGGATCTCGTAATTTTCTTTCATCACCCCACTCAACAGCAGTTTATACATGTACTCATGCGGAAAATACCTCTCGCCCTTCTCCTCGGCATCCTTCCATATCTTATGAATGTGTTTTTGTATCCGCCGAAATGCCTCCTCTTCGGGTATGCAGGTATCTGTCACGCGATTATAGCCTTTTTCCAAAAGATCCCACTCTTCCTGCGGGCCCAGGTCGCGATAGTTCGGAACTCTTTTATAATGGGTATGGGCAACGAGGTTCATGATGTCTTCCTCAAGGTTTGCACCCGTACAGCTGATGATTTGAACTTTATCCTGCCTGATCATTTCGGCGAGCGATATGCCCAATTCGGCAGTGCTCATTGCACCCGCGAGCGTGATAATCATTTTACCACCTTCAGCTAAGTGAGTTTCATATCCTTTTGCAGCATCTACCAGCGCTGCCGCATTGAAATGCCGGTAGTGATGTTCTATAAATTGTGATACGGGTCCTTTAGACATATTGTTGATTTTGGAGGGCAAAAATAGCTTAATTCGGGTAGGAAAGCCGATCAGGAATCACAAAAAGCCCCCTGTACACAGGAGGCTTTGAACATTGTGCAATGAGCTTAAGGCTATTTTCGTGCTGCCTGGTAGAGCGATACGCCGCCAGTGACAGACACTTTAAGGATGACTGATTTTGTACCGTTTTCGGCAGAGATATAGTATGAGCTTTCATCGACACCATCGAAACGAATGGTTTCTTTGATCGTATAATCGGCATACCTTTTTGCAAATACCCGCTTTACATTTACGGGCATTTGGTCGATCGTTACGGCTTTGCTGGTACCTATCAACTCCCCACGCAGGTCGAAGAATGCTTCGATACGTTCATTGTTATAAGTGAAACTTGCCCTGGCGAAATCAGGTTTCGTGCTCCATTCAACATCGGTGAGATTTCCAAATGCTGTTCGGAACGTGTGGAGGGTGCGAACATTTACCTGGGTTGCTTTTTTGGATTCATCAGCAGCTTTTTTTGTTTCATCAGCAGCAAAAGAAGATGAGAAGATGCTTACGGCGAGCAGTACGGATAAGGCTAACTTTTTCATGGATTAATTTTTTGGTAGTTGGCTATTTGTTTTAGTGTCGTGTTCGATTAATTACTCTTCAAATGTAGTAGCAGCTTAAACGGACGGCAATCCAATTGTGACTAAAAGCACCTGTTCATGAAAGCATTGTGATAGATGGTAAAGGCATTGTTACTTCCGGTGACCCCTAATTCTGATGAAACCCACTGCCGACGTGCCTTTGCGGGTATTTCTTAATGAAAATATAAAACCCGTTAATCATGGGTTAAATTGTAATGCTGGTACTTCGTGTTTGATGAATGGATTTAGAATGACTTGATATTACCGCAGCGACGGTCGGCGATATACTTCCCCCACGTTTTGAGTTGTGCCTTAAACCGAAACGGCTAATTATCAGGTCAATTCGCAGGATTTCCGGTGATCATCGTTACTTTGTTTTTCCGGTACGTTGAACGTTCGCTATTAAGTTGTTGAAAGGAGTTTGCCTGCATTTTGTAATATAGTCACAACCATAGACTCCCGAATCTCGTAACATGAAACCTTATTGCCGGTTGTTATGTCGATGATGATTTTGGCCAAAGCAAGGGGCAGGGATGTCTCCGGCAATCGGTGTGGCAATTTGAAGGTTTTTGTGTCAACGGTCTAAATCAGCAGACGGAACTTATAAAGGAACACTCGATAGTCCTGGTTAGGCTGTGAATGGGACTTACCCTTGATGCCATTGGTGAATGGCTGGTAAAGATGTAAAAGCGTTAAAAAATATAAATTTGAATTACCTGGCACATGCATACCTTTCTTTCGGATATCCTGAGCTCCTTGTCGGCAATATGATCAGCGATTTCGTAAAGGGTAGAAAAAAAGATGATTACCCGGCCGGGGTAAAGCAGGGAATTGTTTTACACCGGGCAATCGATGCATTTACCGACGATCATCCGGTAACCAGGCATGCAAGAACCTTTTTAAAAGCTGCTGTTGGTTTGTACAGCGGTGCTTTCGTTGATGTCGTTTACGACCACTTCCTGGCAAACGACGATAGCCAGTTTCCGGAAACATCACTGGCGACGTTCGCCGGGCATACGTACAATACCCTGAAAATTTACGAACACTTACTTCCGTCGAACTTTAGGCTGATGCTTCCCTATATGCGTGAACAAAACTGGCTGTATAATTATCGTATGCTTAAGGGAATTGAGAATAGTTTTGCGGGGGTTGCAAGGCGTGCCAAATACCTGGATACAAGCAGGCATGTTTTTTTCTTGTTTGAAGAAAATTATGCCGAGTTACAAAAATGTTATAATGAGTTTTTCCCGGCATTAAAAGATTTTACGGTGCAACAATTGAAAGCCTGGAACATTACCTAATATATCGTTAAACCAACATCGGTCATGAGAATTTTACTAGCCTGTATTTTTGTTTTATCTGCACAGTTATTGTCGGCCCAGCAAAAGCCCACGGATCTCGACCAAAGCCCTATGGATATGAGTTACTGGCCTGCTAATTACCCCATCTTGAAGATGCGCGGCCAGATAAATTCGGAGCCCATTGCCAGGGTGATCTACAGCAGGCCTTTAAAAAAGGGTAGAACCATTTTTGGAAGTGAGGTCAGGTACAACGAGGTTTGGAGAATGGGCGCCAACGAAGCCACAGAAATAGAAGTTTTCAGAAACGTAAAGGTTGGAGGCAAGCGGTTGTTAAAAGGCCGTTACACAATGTTCTGTATACCCGTTCAATCAAAGTGGACGGTCATATTTAATAAAGACCTGAACACGTGGGGTAGCTTCACCTACAGACCTGAGAAGGACGCAGTGAGAGTCGAGGTTCCTGCGCACGCAAATTCGCAAACAGTAGAAGCACTCACCATGTATTTTGAAGGCTCCAGTAACACATCAAATATGCACGTTCAATGGGATAATATGAAGGCCGCTATTCCCTTTAGCCTTTAGCAGCTGTCAATTCATCAGGCGATCATTACTCAGCAGTGCACCGGCTTGTATAAATCATATAACTTGTTGTCATATGTGCGGCATTGCAGGAATTATATCCACCGACCCGCGGGAAGTGAGCAATGAGCGCTTAAGAGCAATGACGGATAAGCTCGCTCATCGCGGACCAGAAGGAGAGGGTTTTTGGATAGACGAAAGAGGAGTTGCCGGGCTGGGTCATCGCCGGCTGGCTATCATAGACCCGGGGCCGGCGGGCAAGCAGCCAATGCACTATCTCCACAGGTACAGCATTACCTACAACGGCGAGATTTACAATTACATCGAAGTCAGGAGCGATCTTGTAAAGCAAGGTTATACATTCACCTCGGCGACCGATACGGAAGTGATACTCGCTGCATTTGATTGTTATGGCACCACCTGCCTGGACCACTTTGATGGCATGTTTGCTTTTGCCATATGGGACCGCTTAACCAAAAAGCTGTTTTGTGCAAGGGACCGTTTTGGGGAAAAACCCTTTTATTACGTTTGTTCGAAAACTGCTTTTTTATTCGCCAGCGAAATGAAAGCCTTGTGGGCAGCCGGTATTCCTGCCCAGATGGATGAGGGCATGTTACTCAACTATCTTAGTGCAGGCGTTGTTACCGATGCATCAAATGCGTCCAGGACTTTTTACCGGCAGATTATTGCTTTGCCGGCAGCGGCTTTCATGCAGATTGAATTCAATGACAGTACAGCAGCGGCAGGCCTGGCAATCAAACAGGAATCATATTGGAAATTAGATAAAGAGACAACTGCTGCAATAACCGCGGTTGATGCAACTAAAACGTTTTTACAACTGCTTAACATCTCTGTGCGCCGACGCTTAAGGAGCGACGTACCCAGCGGCACGAGCCTGAGTGGGGGACTTGACAGCTCATCGTTAGTTGCAGTAATCGAAAACCAGCATAGAACTTCAGTCAGCTATACTCACTCGGCTTTTTCTGCGGTGTTCCCGGGATATGAAAAGGATGAGTCCAAATACATTGATACCGTAGTAGAAGAGTTCAGCCTTCATCCTTATTCGGTTACACCTACTGCCGACGCTTTCATCAACGATTATGAGCAGCTGGTCTATCACCAGGAAGAGCCTTTCCAGTCGTCGAGCATATATGCCCAATATAAAGTTTATGAACTCGCGGCGGCCAATGGCGTTACCGTTTTGCTCGACGGGCAGGGTGCCGACGAAATTTTAGGAGGTTACCACAGGTATTATCACTGGTATTGGCAGGAACTTCTGGCTAAAAAGGAGCTGACATTACTTTTTAAAGAGGCGGCAAAGGCAAAGCATTTAGGTGTAAAAGAACGTTTAACACTAAGCCATTATCTCGCCGCATTAATGCCCGAAACTGCGGCAGGGCAGCTTCAGCGACGCGCAGCCTCGCGTTTAGATGGTGACCTTAATACTGATTTTGTAAAGGATAATCATGACAGCGGGGCATTTCAGAAACCGGTTGTCAGGAAGCTAAATGATATTCTTTATTTCAACACCATAAATGTGGGGCTGGTGGAACTGCTTCGGTATGCCGACCGGAATGCCATGGCACATTCGCGTGAAGTTCGCCTGCCCTTTCTAAATCATGAATTGGTGCAATTCATTTTTGCATTACCTGCCAACCTGAAAATACATGATGGCTGGACCAAATGGATATTAAGACAAGCCATGGACAAACACTTGCCTGCGGCGATAACCTGGCGTAAAGATAAAATAGGCTTTGAACCACCACAGAAACAATGGTTTCAAGACAAACGGATTTTTGACTTCCTGCACGAGCAAAAAAGAAAACTCGTTAACAAGGGAATTTTAAACCGGCATGTTCTCAACAAACCAGTGGCCGGCCGGCATGCCCATGAAGCAGCAAATTACGACTGGCGGTACCTGTGTGCCGGATCCTTTCTTTGATAGCAGCTGCCGTCGACATATTTTGTACATCTTTGCACCCTCATTCACCATAAGCATACAACCATGAAATTTGCGACGAAAGTTATACATGCAGGCACAGAACCGGATCCATCAACGGGGGCAATTATGACCCCCATCTATCAAACATCCACCTATGTTCAAGCCGCTCCGGGTAAGCACAAAGGTTATGAATATGCGCGTTCTCAAAACCCTACGCGTAAGGCCCTTGAAGACGCACTTGCAGCGATCGAAAACGGCAAATTTGGCCTGAGCTTTAGCAGCGGTGTCGCAGCTACAGATGCGGTAATCAAATTACTTGCACCCGGCGACGAGGTAATTGCGGGCAATGACATGTATGGCGGAACCTACCGGATGTTCAGTAAGATTTTTGAAAAGTTTGGTATTAAGTTCCACTATGTGAACATGCAGGAAGCCGATAACATCCGCAACTATATCAACGGCAACACCAAGCTCATCTGGATGGAAACTCCCACCAACCCGCTGATGAACATTGCCGATATCGAAGCCGTGGCAGGAATTGCAAAGGCACACAACATCATCCTGTGTGTGGATAATACTTTCGCTTCGCCCTACCTGCAGAACCCATTGGATCTTGGTGCAGATATCGTGATGCACTCTGCAACCAAATACCTGGGTGGCCACAGCGATGTAATACATGGTTGCCTGATGTTAAATGATGCAGACCTGAGAGAGCGACTCTATTTTATTCAAAAAAGTTGTGGTGCTGTGCCGGGTCCGCAGGATTGCTTTTTGGTGTTGCGGGGGATAAAAACTTTGCACGTCCGTATGCAGCGGCATTGTGAGAACGGCGCTAAAATCGCCCATTTTCTCCGCAATCACCCAAAGGTTGAAAAGGTTTACTGGAACGGTTTTGAAGATCATCCCGGCTACCAGATTGCAAGAAAACAGATGCGCGATTTTGGTGGAATGATGTCGTTCACATTGAAAGACGATAGTGTTGAAAATGTAACCCGTGTACTGTCGTCGACAAAAGTATTTGCACTGGCGGAAAGTTTGGGCGGTATTGAGTCGTTGATCAACCACCCGGCATCGATGACACATGCTTCAATCCCCAGGGAAGAGCGGATAAAAAACGGCCTGAGTGATTCATTGATCCGGCTTAGCGTAGGAATAGAAGACGCCGACGATCTCATCGACGATCTGAACCAGGCAATAGGATAACAATAATGAATGATGAAGTACGAATGAGAAATGATGAGTAGAAATACCAGGTAGATTCTTCGGCTGCAGTTTTTTGTAGACCAGCGGAAGTAGCTTTCCTGAACATCGTTGTCGCGTAACTGCCTTGTTGTTGGGTCAGTCTCTTCTAACGCATACTTCTATCCACCTGTAAACTCCTTGATGAGCGCTTCGTACCAATAGCAAGCGTCAACCCATCAACGAGTGTCATGTTATTTAGTTAAGCTTTCCGTGCAGTGATCTGCTTAATAAAGATATGCGGTACAAGCCGCGCGGATGAACCCGTTCGGACGGGAGTGCGACGCAACCGGAGCCGTTTAAGATTCCCGATGCTGGTCACCAAAAGAATCTGCAGTTCTAAACGGCTCATGAATGGTGATTGTCACGGATGGAATTGAGAGGTAAGCTTGCAATACCTGTTATCGTTTAGCAATGCTGGTTTGCATCGCAAGTCAAATTATGGAAAAGCGACATACCTGCAGATCACAAAATTTGAAGCGTGAACAACCTAACTGAGTTTCTTAATCGCAAGGTGGCGGAGTACAACCAACCATCTTTTATCAAAGACGACCCGGTTTGTATTCCACACTCATTTTCGAGCTTACAGGACATCGAGATCTCCGGCCTGTTTGCCGCCATCTTTGCCTGGGGAAACCGGACGACAATCATCAACAAGAGCAGGGAGCTTTTCGGGCGAATGGATAATGCGCCTTATGACTTTATCAGGAATCATGGGCCTGCAGATCTAAAGCGGCTGCTCGGTTTCAAACACCGCACGTTTAACGATACCGACCTGCTGTATTTCGTATATTTTCTAAATCATCATTATCAACACAGTATCTCTCTTGAGTCTGCGTTCACGCGAAATATGAGTGCGGCTGACAGGGACACTACAAACATGTTGAACGGCTTTTACGCTTATTTCTTTTCCCTGCCTGATGCGCCTGCACGAACACAGAAACACATTGCCTCACCGGCAAAAAACTCAACCTGCAAACGATTGAGCATGTACCTGCGCTGGATGGTCAGGCGGGATAAGTGCGGAGTTGATTTCGGACTCTGGCGAAAGATAAAGCCTTCGCAACTGGTATGCCCGATCGACGTACATGTAGCACGGGTGGCGACCCGTTTCGGTTTGCTGCAACGTAAAATGATCGACTGGCAGGCCGCCCTTGAACTAACAACAGAACTGCGTAAATTGGACCGGAACGATCCCGTGAAATATGACTTTGCATTATTTGCCCTCGGCGTCGTTGAAAAATTCAGCTGATGAACGAACAAGACCTGCACGAAGTTGGGGCGGCATTAAACCGGATGGAACTGGTAGCTGTTAACAAATATCTGTCTTTCGATGTATTGCTGCAAGCGCTCGAAGAACGGGTAAATGAACTCATCAACCACGACGTTCAACGCCTGGTACAAATTCTTTACCGCATGGATGTTCCGGAGAACGAACTCCGAAAAACACTCGACCGCACACAGGGTAGCAATGCCGCTGAAACCATTGCTAAAATGATGATCAGCCGGGAACTCCGGAAAATCGAAACCCGAAGAAGATTTAGTATGCCCGATGATATTACGGAGGCAGATAAATGATAGCGAACGTTTCATGAAACAGACACATAGAACACATAAGCAAGAGCACATAGAAATTGCCGCCGGCCAATCTACGTCTATCTTCGCCACTAAATGACTGCCATATGAAATTGGTTACTTACCTCCGCGACGGAAATGAACAACTTGCCTTTTGTCACGAAAACTACCTTTTCGACCTCGACCTGCTACACCCCGATTTGCCAAATACTATGGGTATGTTACTGCCATATTGGGACGACCTATATCCCGTTTTGCAACAATGTAATACTGCCCTTCTTGATGGACGTATTGGGCGCGAAAGGGGAATCTCCCTTGCTTCGGCAACGGTGTTAGCGCCTGTGCCATTTCCCTCCAGCTGCAGGGATGGGTATGCCTTTCGCGAACACGTTGCTGCTGCACGCCGGAACCGTAAAGCTGAGATGATACCCGAGTTCGACCAGTTTCCAATCTTCTATTTCACCAATCACCACAGCATACAAGGCCCTGGCAACGTACTGCTCATGCCGGATCATTTTGAAAAGCTCGACTTCGAACTGGAGTGCGCGATCCTGATCAGCAAAACCGGCAGAAATATACCCGCCGAACAAGCCGACGAATACATTGCAGGACTTATGATCATGAACGACCTGAGTGCACGCCGCCTGCAAATGGAAGAGATGCTGCTTAACCTTGGGCCGGCGAAGGGAAAAGATTTTGCCACGGTAATAGGTCCCTGGCTGGTGACCCTTGATGAACTCGAGCACCTGGAAATACCGGCAAAGGAAGGCCATGTGGGCAAAAGCTGGAACATGAAGATGACGTGCAAAGTGAACGGGGTTTCCGTAAGTGAAGGCAACCTCGGCGACATGGACTGGACGTTTGCGGAAATCATAGAACGTTGCTCTTACGGCGCCACGCTTCATGCCGGCGACGTAATTGGAAGCGGCACAGTAGGCACCGGCTGCTTCCTTGAACTGAATGGCACCGGCAAGCTCAACGATCCCAACTACCAGGAGCAGTGGCTGCAGGACGGCGACATTGTAGAAATGGAGATCGACGGCCTCGGCATTTTAAGCAATACAATGGTTCAAGAGGATACGGACTGGTCGATCCTTAAGCGGAAAAAGGGCGGGACCGATTAGCGGATGGCGAATTAGCGGATTACGGATTATCAAACGAGACCTTCGGAGCAATCCTCGGGAGCGTTTATATAGAAGTATTTGTTTGCAGCCCGATCGGTTGTATATTATGGAGATAAATACGCTATGGCCACTTACCAGTCATTTACCGACTTGCCGCTTTGGAATGATGCTGTAGATTTTGCTGCAGAAATCTACCTGTTTTGCGAAAAAGGTAAACTCAAAACCGACTTCAGGATGAAGGATCAACTTCGGGGTGCCGTCGCTTCTATTTGCAACAATATTGCCGAAGGATTTGAATACGGCAACAAAAAAAACTTCATTCGTTTCCTTACTTATTCCAAAGGATCTGCCGGCGAGGTGTACAATCAACTTACTATTCTTTATCGTGCTGGTATGATTGATGAAGCAGACTACCTATACTTTTCCGGGAAGGCCATGACTTTTGGTAGAAAGATTGGAGGGTTCATTAAGTACCTAAACGCTTCTCTTCAAGGCACGACGGGTAGCAACGATGCTTTGTAGAATTGCACTCCGCCATCCGCTAATTCGTAATCCGCTAATTCGCAATCTCAATCATGCTAATTGACCTCTCCTCGCTCTCCCTCCCCGAACGGCAGCATTGGCTGCAACATGCCATTGCACCAAGGCCGATCTGTTTTGCGGCGACGATAGACCTCGACGGTTTCGTGAACCTGAGCCCGTTCAGTTTTTACAACCTGTTCTCGATAAATCCGCCGGTGGTGGTTTTTAGTCCGTCCCGAAGGGCTCGCGATAATACCACCAAGCACACACTCGATAACCTGCTGGTGGTACCCGAAGTAACCATAAATGTAGTGGATTACGACATGGTGCAACAGGTGAGCCTGTCGAGTTGCGAGTTTGCAAAGGAAGAGAACGAATTTATAAAAGCCGGTTTCACGATGGAGGCGGCAACCCTCATCCGGCCACCACTGGTAAAGGAAGCAAAGATCAAATTCGAATGCCGGGTATCGGAAATAAGGAGCCTGGGCAATGATGGTGGCGCCGGTCAACTCGTAATCGCAGAAATCATCCGGATGCATGTAGATGAAGCAGTGTTGGGTGCCTATGGAAAAATCGATCAACGAAAAATCAACCACGTAGCAAGGTTGGGTGGCGACTGGTACTGCCGGGTAGACGAATCAAATCTTTTTATGGTAGCAAAACCAAATACTAAACTGGGTATCGGTGTAGACGCCTTGCCTGCAAGTATTCGTAACAGCG
>JASLBT010000305.1 GCA_030146445.1 Segetibacter sp.
AGGTTTATCGCTGTACGTGATTTAACATCGTTCTCAATGGTTTTAAGTCACGTTTCATGGCCTTAAACACCTCTTCTTTGGGGATCGTAAATTGCCTCTTTGCCAGTTTCTGCTCTACCCCGGGGATGTTCGAAGTGCATGGCCGCGATTAGTGTTCTTCATAGATTAATTTGCAGCAGAGTTCTTTCCAGCAATACCCGGTCCCACCCTGTTTCGCTGCTCATACGGGAACGATATCAATTAAAAACGGATATGTTAACTTCAGCCTTTTTTTTAAAACGTATCATGGTAAGGGACCGGGTTAGCCAAAGGTTTCAGCTGAAAAGGAAGCATCTTTCCGTAACGGTTGGTCAATTTGGATCTTCCATCGTTAAAACCAAACAGACATCTAAAAGGAATGAAAAGCGAAAAGCCCATCCATCACTACGGCGCGGAATTCAACACCAGTGCAGCGGATATAATTGTACCATTTATAACAGGAATTTTTCATCCTGCAAGTGTTATTGATGTTGGATGCGGGATAGGAACATGGCTCAAAATTTTTGAAAAAAACGGCATAACCGATTTTTTGGGTGTGGATGGTCAGCATGTTACCAATAGCGGGCAATTACTGATAGCAAACGAAAAGTTCGTAGCCACCGACCTAAATGCAATTGACTTCAAACGGTTTAACAGGAGATTTGACCTGGCAATATGTTTGGAGGTTGCTGAACACTTGCAGGAGGTCTATGCAGATAATCTTGTCCGTACCTTATGCAGTTTCAGTGACGTGATACTATTTTCAGCGGCGATCCCGGGACAGACCGGTGAAAACCATGTGAATGAACAATATCCAACCTATTGGGCAAAGAAGTTTTTAGCACACGATTTTGTCTTTGTTGATTTGATAAGGCCAACCTTCTGGAATGTGCCTCAAGTGGAATGGTGGTACAGGCAAAACGCTTTTGTCGTGGTAAAAAGAACCGTCGCAGAAGCACACAATTTCGCTCAATGGGATGAAAAGATCTACGTTATTAGAGAAATGCTTGAAATGTATACCAGTGGTTCGGTTGAATATATTAACGCGGTCACGTCGAAGACACTGCTGAACATCCTGGTCGATCGCCTGGCAGGTAAGCTCAGGCGCCAGGTTAAATCGTAAGGCATGTTTTGCAGTAGGCAACTAAGTTGATTATTGTACTTGTAAACGGGCCTCGCTTATGCACCATTATTGTCGGTTGCCGCTTAATCATGAATGGCGACCTTGGAGCCCGCCATTCCTAAGCCTTAAAGCGCTTTCGGGATGATATAGCCGCACCCGGATTGAAGTGCACCTACGTGTTCAGGACGAAGCCGGCATGTGAAAACCTGGGAAATCAAATATGACCTGCCTGACCAGAAGTGCAGAAGCAGGCGAACGACGAACGGTCGTCAGTTGAAAGTGTATCTCCGCTTGTTTGAACTACTCTTAACGAACAACCGTCACGAGTAAGAAAGTCGCCGGTATGGAAGTAGCGTTTTCGGTGCCGCTCGTGTTTTGACTGGTAAATAAGAAGTCTAACTCCCGCTGCAGTTCCGAAGATTTTCCATTTTTTTCAGCGGCTTCAAAGGCATTCATTGTGGGGCCATAAAAATCTCTGAACTTCCTAACCACTTCAGACGGCGGGTATGGAGCCTCAAATGTGAACGTTTCCCTGCTAAGGGCAATATTGCCTAAGGGAATACCAGCAGCAGTAAAACGTTCTTTAACATGCTCCTCTACGCCCCATAACATTGGACTAATAAAACCCTCCGGCGGTGGTGGAGTATATGCAGAGCTGATCTTTAAAATCTGTGCTACCAGTGTTGGGTCGCCGGGGATCCAGTTGCCCATGATGATCTTCCCCCCGGGACGGGTAACACGAACCATTTCTTTTGCTACGTCAACTGGCTTTGGGGCGAACATTGCGCCAAAGATGCTTACGACAAAGTCGAACTGCTCGTCCTGCAGTTGGTTTAAGTCGGTTGCATCTCCCTCCTGGAAGGAACAGTTGTTCAGTCCTTCAGCCTTTGCCCGTGCGTTTCCTGCTGCGACCAGGTTGGAAGCTATATCAACACCCAAAACATTGGCGCCAAGTTTCGCTGCAGGTATAGCTGTGGTACCATCCCCACAGCCAAGGTCGAGTACATTGTCACCCGGGGAGATTCCCAATTTAGCCACAAGGGCAGCACCACTTTTCCGCATGGTTGCCGCGATTTGGGTGAAATCACCTTTTTCCCATAATGCCTTATTTGGATTCATTTTGAATGATTTAGACCTACAAAATAAAAATTTAAAGGATCTTTTTTCATTTTTCCTGGCCGATCGGTTTTTGCAAACATTACTAACATCGCCCCCTAACTGACCGCTAGCGGGTGAAAAACATTGCCGTGCAGCACGTATATTTAATCATGGCAAGGGTATGCAAAACAGAACACGGCATGACAATAACAATGAAATCCATTTCGGCAATTGCTGTGTACGCGTTCCTATTATATGGCCTCGTAACCAGGGCTGTTGCCCAGCCTGCCTTGGCTTATACAAACTATGTAAATACGTTTGTCGGTACTTCACCGCTCACCGACTCGGCAGTTCTTGGCTACAAATTGCCAGCAGGTTGGCGGTCGTGGGCAGGGTTGACTTTCCCGGGCAGTTCATTGCCGAATGCCATGGTACAACTGAGCCCAATGACCGAATATGGTTCAGGCGCGGGTTACGAATATGAAGACTCGGTTATTCTTGGCTTTACCCATACGAACAAGGGGCATTGGAACCTTTGCAATATCCCGGTCCTTCCGGTCTGGAGTCCGGGTGCAAAGTTCGGCTCGAGGTTTACACATCATAGGGAGAGTTCTTCACCTGGCTTCTACCAGGTATATCTTGAAGATTACAAGATAGACGTAAGTCTGACGTCAACGTTAAGGTGCGGCTACCATAAGTACGCGTATGAAAACAACACGGGAAGGCAAATCCTGTTTGATCTTGCTAAGGCGAATAGCCGGGTGTCGACGTGGAAGATCGAACAGGTTGACGATAGTACCGTAGAGGGATTTCAGGGTGGTGAAAATGTTTACTTCTATGCCAGACTGAACACCAGCATTGAGCGATTAGTCGAAAATAACGAAGGGCATCGCGCCGGTTATGCTATCATACAATTGGCTGATGGAGACCAGTCCGCTGTTGAACTTAAAATTGGGTTGTCGTTTGTAAGTGTAGAAAATGCAAAGCAGAATCTCGAGCACGAAAT
>JASLBT010000406.1 GCA_030146445.1 Segetibacter sp.
GCATGAAAAATTTCAGCGAAATCTTCCATTTTCGCTTTCACTCACACCAGCCATACCGGCAAAAGCGCCCATGATCGCCAACACTGTAAATCGTGGAGGGTTAGCTTTCACCAAAGCACAATAGCCCGGCGTGGAGCAGAATACACCGTATTGCTCAAACATTGGAAGCAGGAGGTCGAACAGCTGGCTTATTCATATATTCAATTTGCCAATATCGAAAATTATCTAAGCAGGCGCCGGCAACCAGGATGACGGAGAACCTGCTCCAGTAAATAGCTACCTCTGCCGCCTGTTACTTGCCGACAAGTTTTATCAAATAACTGTAAGTGTATTTTTTGTCGAGCAGGCGGTACGGCTCATGGGGTAATGCACCCCAGCTGTTATCGCCTCCTACTCCCCTTTGCCTGAGGTCGACGTTCAGGTACACTCCTCTCCTCGGCTTTATATCGGTTGGATGCTGTTGCTTTTTTGTAAGACCAGGATCAAGGTCCTCTGTCATGTTATTGATCGCGCTAAAACAGATTGGCTGGAGTCCTTCAATCATAACTCCCTTACCGCTATCATCTGTTAACGTAAGCCAGCGAACGTCTGTTTTGTAGCCGGCTTCCTGTGGACGAATGTAGTTCCAGGTATATTGGTTAGGGACGCTGTCTTTGTATTGGCCGACAAACGATGCAGTATTCCGGTCGCTATAATTTTCCCAGGGGCCCCGGCCATAATAGCTGAGGCTGTGGTACTGCTGCGGCAGTTGCATGCGCATACCGAACCGTGGCAATTCGGGTAGTGTCTTCCCGGTCATATCCATAGATGCTGTCACCCTTATGGCGCCATCGTCCTGAACAAGGTAATCGATGGTATAAGGAACACCTGAGCCTGCAAGTTCATATTGAACTTTCACCGGCAAACCTGCAGCTGTTTGCTCTCCGGCAGTAACACTTTTTAAGGTTGGATTAACGTGAGCGGTTCTCCAAAAGCCAAGGTTCACCTGCATGTTGTTGCCGAAGTCATTATCGGTTGGTGCCCGCCAGAAGTAAGGTTCGGGAAACTGACCAATGACGCCACCGTTGTTCAGGGAGTATTGGCTGATGCGGCCTTGCCGAAGGTCGATCTCACCTCTGGTATTGCCCGACGTAAACCTAAGCCGTTGCCCATCTTTAGTAACCTGGAGCTTATTTCCGCTTACGGGTGCACGTGCAAAGTAGTTACCAGCCGACTTAAATTGTTCACGGGCTATTTCGTGCCCAACTGCTACCAACGGGGTTGCTTTCCTGGTAAGTGCATACACGTTTACGTAATATTCGCTTCCTTCGGCTGACTTAAACGAGGGTATCTGCAGGTCCACTTCTTTTTTCTCGTGCGGCGCGAGGGCAACTTCAAATTTGCCGTCTTTCACTTTTTCGCCATTCTGGAACATCTCCCATTTGAAATCGAACTGGTCGAGGTTGGTAAAATCGAAAAGGTTTTCCACGGTAATAACTCCCCTTGCAGTGTCTTTTGCTTTGAACAGAATGTTCTGGTAAACTTTTTTGACTTCATTTAAACCCGGATGGATTGTTCTGTCTGCAGCGATCAATCCGTTCGCACAAAAGTTTTCGTCATTCTGCAAATGGTAGGCGCCGAGATCGCCGCCATAAGCATAGAAGATTCTTCCGTCGCTTGTTGTTGTTTTCAGGCCCTGGTCAACCCAATCCCAGATGAAGCCACCCTGCATTTTTTTATCGCTCATGATCACGTCCCAGTATTCCTGGAAGTTACCATTACTGTTGCCCATTGCGTGAGAGTATTCACACATGATGTACGGGCGGGTTTTGCCTCCGTCGGAAGCATACCGCCTCATCGAAGCCATACCCGGATACATTGGGCAAACAATGTCGGTATTCCAGTCTTCGCCGGCCTGCTCAAATTGAACGGGCCTGGTTTTATCTCGCTGCTTCATCCAGAGGTAAGCGTCGTGAAAAACTTTTCCGTTGCCACATTCATTACCCATCGACCAGATGATTACTGCGGGATGATTTTTGTCGCGTTCAATTAATCTTTCTATCCGGTCCATGTGTGCCGGGGCCCATAAGGGTAAATAGGCGGGATGTACAGTTGTATCAAACCGGCCCTGCAGGGAAGCTCCCATCCCATGGGTTTCAATATTTGCTTCATCAACGAGGTAAAAGCCATACTCGTCGCAAAGCTTCATCCACAAAGGATCATTTGGGTAGTGGCTTGTACGAACTGCATTGATGTTGTGCTGCTTCATTAGCTGCAGGTCCCTGATCATCGTTGTCTTAACCGGAACATGCCCTTCAACGGGATCATGCTCGTGCCGGTTTGTGCCGTGTACGTAAGTCGGCACCCCGTTTACGAGCAATTGTGCGTTCCTGATCTCGACTTTTCTAAAGCCAATTCGTGCACCTGTAGTCGCTATATTTTTCCGTTGGGCATCGGATAAGGTGATAATACAATGATAAAGATCCGGGGTTTCGGCACTCCACTTCAATGGGGCCGGAACCGTGCCACTAAACTGAACCGATTGCAGGCTGTCGGCACCGACTGTAAAGTTTTTTCGTTGCGAGAATACGGCCTTGCCCGCCTTATCGAGTATTTCGACCGATACGGTGCCCGATTTTACCGTATTGTTTTTAAACTGCCGAAGTGCGACGTCGGCCGTAAACAAACCATCCTTGTAGTTATCATCGAGGTCGGCTTTTAAAAAGAAATCCCAGACAGTAAGTTTAGGAACAGCATAAAGACAAACATCCCGTTCTATGCCAGTCAGGCGAAAGAAGTCCTGGTCCTCGAGGTAGCTTCCATCGTGCCAGCGAAAGACCTGTACCGCCAGCAGATTGCTTCCCTTTTTCAGGTATTTGGTAATATTGAATTCAGCGGGTGATTTGGAGACCTTAGACATCCCAACTTTTTGGCCGTTTACATAAACGAAAGCACAGCCCGTGATGGAGCCAAACTGAAGCATTACTTCGCGGCCGCTCCAATTTGCCGGAACAGTGAATTGCCGGCGGTAAGTTCCTACCGGATTATTTTCCCCGATAAACGGGGGATTTTTGGGAAAGGGATAAACGATATTGGTATAAATGGGGATACCAAAATTCTTTAGTTCCCAGTTTGATGGTACCTGAATGTTGTTCCATCTGGTGTCGTTAAGATCAGTGCGGTAGAAATCCTTAATCCTGTTGGCGTGCTTATCCACATACACAAACTTCCAGGTGCCATTCAGAGACCGGTAATACTGAGAACGACTATAATCATCCGCAACTACGTCCTGCCTTTTATCGAACAACATATAGGTTGCGTGAGGCTTTTCCTTGTTTTGTTCGTAAAACGCGGGATTTTCCCAGTCGTTGTTCTTTGTTTGTGCAACGGCCACATTTAAAAGATGGAAAAAGGCAAACAGAAGTCTTTTCATAAACGCGTGAAGGTTAAAGATTTTCGTGATGCTCAATGGTATAAAAAGTTTCGAAAGTACGGGTTCAGCATTCGATCTATAAAGCTCTGAAAAGATAAAACTATCGTAAACGATGACAATAAAAAATTTGGCGTTAAGGAAACGCGATAGTGTAAACCAGCAGAGTTTGCTGCACATTTGGGAGGTTGACGGGCTGCGTTTCCCGGCGGCAAGGCTCCCGGTGCACGCGTTCGCGGTTGAACGGTTTGACCCGAACTGACTCCCTTCTCCTACTTTATCCATCCGCCTATTTTACCGCAAAAACCTGCTTAATTAACCCGCAATGAAAGCCGAACAGGGCAACTATTGTATAAGTGAGTGACACAACGATGCTCAATAGCATTCACCAGGCTGGTCGCCAAAAAATCAACATCGAACGGTCATTAGTTTGATGTATGCAATAGATTTAGATTGAAGGAATTTGAGCATGACCAACCTGCAGCGACCCAACATCCGGTATATGTTCCGGAAATACCTGCCGTTTTTTGAACACAGTATCCACCGCCGGCCAGACAAACCGTGCTTATATTTACCTTTACCTGCGCTGATGAATTGCCTTTTGTTCCCGCGAAAACTTATTTGCATGTTATCGGCTCCATTGTTAATTGTGAGATGGATACTGATGTGAAAAACTAAAGTCGCGACTTGATTATATGCAAACCCTGAATAACGTTCATCAACAGTTCGCTGATTTTTTCGAGAGCGATACGATGAAACCATATGCTTACCTGCTCTCGAAGAAACTATCGGAGGGCCACATCTGCCTGGAACTGTCCGAACTGATCGACGACATGGCGGAAAGCCCGTACCGCGATGTGCATTTGGAACCCGGGAACGTGGAAAGGTTAAGCAGGGATACACTGGTAAGTTTTGAGCACGGGCCAAAACAGCCCTTTATTCTTCATAACAACAAGCTCTACCTGCAGCGGTATTTTCAGTATGAAAGCCGTATCCTCGAACGCCTGGTGTCATTTGCATCCGCCCGTAAGGCTGACTTAAACACCCGGTATTCTGCGATACGTAACCACAGTGATATTATCCGCCTCTTGTTTGAAAACAAAGGAGCAACGAAAAGCAATGAACCTTTAGAGAATATCAATTGGCAATTGGTTGCTGCAATTAGTGCGGTAATAAATGATTTTACCATTATTACCGGTGGACCGGGTACGGGCAAGACAACCACAGTAGCAAAAATCCTCGCCATACTTTATTCAATCAGTCCCGGGTTGAAGGTGGCGCTTGCAGCACCGACGGGTAAGGCAGCTTTGCGGCTGGCAGAGTCATTGAAATCAGCGTCTCCCGATCTACCGGGTGAAATTAAGACCAGGTTTGATAAAATTATTCCCGGAACAATTCACCGCCTTTTGAAATATGTTCCTGACTCTCCCTATTTCAGGCACAACAGTCACAACCCACTGAATTATGATGTGGTTGTTGTGGATGAATCGTCGATGGTGGACGTGGCACTCTTTAGCAAACTGTTGGACGCAATCGGGCAAGATACAAAGTTGATTTTGTTGGGTGACAAAGACCAGCTTGCATCGGTAGAAGCGGGAAGTTTATTTGGCGACCTATGTAAGTCGCAGGCAGCCTTTGTGTTGTCGGAAAACAGGGCGGCATTAATTAACTCACTTATTTCGGAGCCAATCGGCCAGCTGCCTCCGGAGGTGATTGCTGACGACCGGGGGCACATCCTTTATGAAACAATCGTAGAACTGAAGAGAAGCCATCGCTTTAAAGGCGATAAAGGGATCGGCAGGTTTAGCAAAGCCATCATCGCTAATGAGATTGAAAAAATTAAACCTTTCATCGGCGGGAAAGATGACCAGGTGATTGTTGACACCCGTTTCCAGGAGGAGGTGTTTGAAGATTTCATCAATGGATATGCCAGCTACATTAAAGAAAAAGATATAAAGACTGCACTCAGGAAATTAAACGAGGTAAGGGTATTGTGTGCAATCAGGGAAGGTGAGCAGGGATTGTATGCAGTAAACAGGAGAATAGAAAAATACCTCCAGCAAAAAAAATTGATCAAACCAACTACTGAATTTTACGACCACCGTCCCGTTATTGTAACCAAAAATTATTACGACCTGGATTTGTTCAACGGAGACATAGGGATCATCCGGGCTGATGAAGACAACGTTCTGAAAGCGTGGTTTGAAGACAGTTCTGGCGGGTTGAAGTCGGTGTTTCCCGGATTTATCTCGGAGGCGGAAACAGTGTATGCGATGACAATCCATAAAAGCCAGGGCAGTGAATACGACAATGTACTGATTGTGTTACCCGACAGGCCCGACATCCCGATACTAACTGCCGAATTGTTATACACCGGTGTAACACGGGCAAAGTCGAAAGTTGTTCTACAGGCAACTGAAGCGGTAATCTCAGCAGCCGTAAATAGAAGGGTAAAAAGAGCATCAGGCATAGTGGAGCGACTTGACCGACTGGTGCTGCCAGCGACCCCAGATTGAAACAGCTTCCCGAGCCAAATAAGTATATATAAAGACGTGATCCGATTTACCCTGGTTAAACTACAAGAATGTCATTGAACCTGATTATATCAAATTCGCTCGACGCCCTCGCGACAACACTTTCCGGTGATTTAAAAAGGCAGCATGGGAACGTGTTTCAGCCGTACCACATCGTGACGCAAACAGAAGGAATGAACAATTGGCTGAAGCTGCAGATCGCTGACCACAATGGAATTGCCGCGAATTGCCTCTTTGTGAGTCCGAATGAGATCATTCAGAAAATCTACTACCTGGTAGGTGGCGAGTTTCCCAACCTGTTGTCGGCTCAAAACCTCACCTGGCTGTTATTTACCATTTTGGGTGAGAAGGGTTTTTCCAAACGGTTTACGCATATAGCAGCTTACTACAACAACGATGGTACCGACAAAGATTTGAAACGAATGGCGCTTGCGGAAAAAACCGCCGACCTTTTTGATCAATACCAGGTTTACCGACCGGATTGGATCGCGGAATGGAACAATGAAAAGCCGGAAGAATTAAGCGCTGATCAATGGCAGCAGTATTTATGGCTCAGGGCCAAAGATCTTTCGGAAGGAAGACTACCTGACAAAACCCTTGTCGGCAGGTTTATAAAAGATGCATTAACCTCTGCACTGGTAGCAGAAAGATTGAAGCAGCGGATTCCGGCGCTCCATGTTTTCGGATTATCGATAACGACAGCGTATCACCTGGAACTGCTTTTCCAGATCGCGCAAATTGTTGACGTTACTTTTTACCTGGTAAATCCGGCGCCATTGGTTTATTGGTTTGAAGACAGGAGTGAAAAGCAGTTGGCGATGTTAAGCCGGAAAGGGCTTGTTGATAAATCGGAAATCAATACCGGTAATCCCTTGCTCACCAGTTGGGGCAGGGTTATACAGGACACGTTTATGATGCTGTTCAAAAATGAAGAACTGCTGAACAGCTTTGAGGAGGTGGGCGTAAATGAACCAAAGACAGACAACCTGCTCCACAAGATTCAAAACGACATCTTTAATGCGGCCGGCAAAGACGAAAGAAACGCCATTACAATCGATGAGGTTAATGACGGATCATTTCAAATCAGTTCATGCTATACCATTGCACGGGAAATAGAGGTTTTGTACAATTATCTTGTGCACCTGGTAGACAGGAAAAAGGAAGCACTCTCTCCACGGGATATCGTAGTCATGGTAACCGATATCGATGCTTATGCACCCTATATAAAGGCGGTATTTAGACACGCTCCTTATAAATTTCACTTCACTATTGCAGATGAAAGTTTTGCCAATGGCGACACTCTTGTTAGTGCGTTAAGTTCCCTTCTGAAAATAAACCAGGGAAGTTTCAAAGCAGAAGACGTGCTTCAGCTACTCGACTCGGGATACATCAGGAGACGTTTCGGTATTACGAATATTGAGTTGGTCAGAAAGGTGGTAAATGCTGCAAACATCAGGTTTGGCTTAAAGGGGAAAGCCCTCGACGATACCAGGTTTGTAAGCTGGGAATACGGCCTGAAAAGGATCATGTATGGTATGTGCATGAGCGGGGAGGATGCGTATACTGATCCGGATGGCGAAACGATTTTTCCGCTCGATATGGTTGAGGGTAGTGAGTCGGGGCAGATTGTTCGCTTTGTTCATTTTGTACGGGTACTGATGAACAGCATAAATGAGCGAAAGGCAGACAGAACGATTGCAGACTGGGTCGACTATGTTGAACGGCTTATTCAGCACCTGGTGTGCGAACCTGAAGACGAAGTAGATGAGGATTATTTATTGTTGCAGGAACAACTCAAAAACTACAATGTCACTGATGAGTTTATGAACGAGAAAGTTGGATTTGATATTTTCTCCCGCAGCCTTTTACAAGCGATTTCCCGCGGTGGCCGGTCAGGCTCATTTGCTGGTGGCGGAATTACTTTCTGTTCCCTCATCCCAATGCGAAGCATCCCTTTTAAAGTTGTTGCCTTACTGGGGCTGAATTACGATGCATTTCCACGGAAAGAAAATGTTGCCAGTTTCGACCTTATGGATAAAGATAAACGACGAAGGGGCGATCGCAATATCAAAGAAAATGATAAACACCTCTTCCTGGAAACGGTGCTTTCGGCGCAGGAATATTTATACATGAGTTATATCGGGCAGAGCGCAAAAGATAACAGCACGCTCCCGCCCTCAACGGTTATCGATGAATTGATCGACTACATAGAAGCCAAATGCGACAGACCGGAACACGTTAGGGCTACAATACTTAATAAACACCCGCTGCATAGCTTCAGCGAAAGGCACACCGGGGGGAATGGCGCATACCTGAACTACCTCGATTTAAAGGGTGGCGAATCGGTTAACACACGGGATGACAACAAGCAGCCGGAACCACTACGTTTTGAAGAGATTTCTTTAGACGCGTTGATTGCTCTTTTCAGGCATCCATTCAAAACGTACTACAATAAAGTGCTGAACATCTATTACGAAGACGATGATATTCTGTTGAGTGATACCGAAGTTTTTACGCTTAACAAATTACAGGAATGGTCATTGAAGCCTCAAATCGTTAAACTGCCCGACAGCGAGGTGAGTGCACTAAAAACGCGACTTGTAAAAACAGGCGGATTGCCATTAAAAAACATGGCCGACGTGACCATACATCAACTTGAAGAATCGGTTAGGGATGTACGGCAATTGTTCAGAGATGTCGTCGGAAATGAGCCCGAAGGAAAGATCGAAATTGAACTAACTATTGATGACAGCTTAATCAAAGGGGTCGTTTCAAACGTATATGGTGATAAGCTGGTAGTTGTATCGTATTCTAAAGATGAAACGAAACAACTTCTGGATACCTATATTCGTTATTTGGCGGCAACAGCAAACGGGTTGAACTATGAATTGTACTTTGTTTCCGCAAACAAAAATACAACGTTCAAAGGCACTAAAATCTCAAAAACAGCGGCGGTTGAACGGCTGGAGGATCTCGTGAAATTGTTTAAACGCGGACATGAGAAGATACTCGCATACTTCCCCGGCTTCAAGATCCAACCTGCGGAGGTGGATGAACTTGATGACTCGGTGCTCAGGAAGGCGTTAACCGACTACTTTCATAACTATAAACTTCCCTGCACCGACAGATACTTGTTGAACGAGTATCAAAATAACTATTTTAAATCCCCCGGAATTGTTGAAGAATTCAAAACGAACGGTGAAAAGCTGATTAAACCTCTCGCAGAATTATTTCACAACTATTATCCATAATGCAGCTGATGATCCGCCAGGACTGGCGGTAAGACTTATGATATCATCCGACTTAAAAGATACGAATGCGTAATACAAACACCCTCTTCCCCGAAGAGGAACAATCAATAGTTAGGAGCGCCAAGGACTTCAAACCATTCGACGCCCGTTTAGTTAACCTGGCCGGCAGCAACCTTATAGAGGCGAGCGCCGGCACCGGAAAAACGTATTCGATTGCGATATTGGTGTTGCGTCTTGTGATTGAAAAGAGGCTTTCAATAAAAGAGATCCTGATGGTAACTTTTACGAAGGCTGCAGTTGCTGAACTTGAAGAAAGAATTCGCTTATTCATACGTAAAGCTTATAAAGTAAGCCTTGGGGAAGAAGTTGATGACACCACCATTTCCGGGCTGGTGATGGGAAGGATAAAGCAGAGTTCAAAAACCGAGGTGCAGGAACAACTTAAAGAAGCACTGTTATTCCTTGATGAAACTGCAGTACTTACTATCCATAGCTTTTGCCAGTTGACGCTTACTGAATTTGCTTTCGAAACGAATCAACTTTTTGGTGCGGAAACAATGCAGGATACCACGGTCATTTTGCAGGATGAAGTAAATAGGTTCTGGAGGGAAAATATCACCACGATTCCCGCGTCATTGTTGAAGTACCTGGTTGCAGCAAAACCTCCACTTACAAGAGAAAACATTAAACAGGTTGTACAGGAACATTTAAATGGTAAGCAGTATTTTAATTACCAGAAAAATAAAGATTATTCGTACTGCGAAGAAGATCACCAGAAAATTTTAAATGAGCTCAGGGAGATTGACATCGAAGAAGAAAAGCTGAGAAAAGAGTTATACGACTACATCAAAAACAATGAGCAGGATATCCGGGCTAAAAGCCTGGCAAATACACATGCAAGAAAAGCCCGGTTTCACGAATTTAAATCCGTGGAACAGCTAGTCACGGATATTATAAACAAAAAGAAAGTAGGCTATATACAAACCGTGTTTGCAGATATAGTACCCCGTTGTAATGATTGTGAAAAACTGGCTCAGGACATAAAAACACGGGTTCAGCAGGTGATCAACGACATCAATTGCCAGGCTATAAACGTCGTTTCCGAGGGACTGGAAGAATATAAGCATCGCAACAACCTGCTGTCATTTGACGACATGATCGTAAACCTGCATAGGGCGTTAATGGAAAAAGACCCTCATAAACTCGTGGGTGCATTGCAGGCGAAGTATAAGGCGGTGTTCGTAGATGAGTTCCAGGATACCGATCGGCTACAATACGAGATCTTTCAAAAAGCCTTTGGAAGCGACACCACGCTGTTTCTTATTGGTGATCCTAAACAGTCGATTTATGCCTGGCGCAAAGCCGACATCTTCACTTACTTCAAAGCAAAAAATGATGTTCAACACCGGTATACCATGAACCAGAACTTCCGTTCTGCAAAGGAACTGATAACGGCAATGAACGTGTTTTTTGAACCCCAACCCGGCTTTGATACTTTCTTTTTTCAAAATTCCGAGGATGCCATCAGGTACCGCGAAGTACAATCGCCGGAACCGAATACAAAAGGCGAATTAATATACGGGCGAAAAAAGGTTGCACCAATTACTATTACAACGGTGCCGAGGAAAGAAGAATTGTGTGAAGCGGTAGCGCAACAAATTATTCAGCTGTTGTCGGATGACGGTTTTAAGATAACCAGGAACGGTGAAGAAAGACGTATCACCCCATCAGACATCGGCATACTTGTTAGAACTAAAGGCCAGGGCAGGGACCTTAAGTCGAGCCTTGCACGTTATTGTATACCTGCAATTACCATTGATGATAGTAAGGTGCTGAAATCAGCGGAAGCCACATGGCTGTTGTACGTGCTTGAGGCAATGACAGACATCTCGAGGCAAACAATCAACAGGGCATTGCTTTCGCCCTTTACGGGGTATAAAGCCGCTGACATTTTGGGGCTTAACGATGAAATCACAATAGCGCTTTTTCGCAAGTATCGCAACTACTGGCAAAATGATGGTGTATTTACGGCTTTAATGGAATTTGTCGGTGACTTCGATGTGAGGGCCGTGCTATTGCGGGCGAACACAGAAAGTGGCGAGCGGATCATTGCCAACCTCTTTCAGCTGATCGAAGTGGTACACAAGGTGCAAACCAATAAACAATTTTCTCCTCTTGAATTGATCAGTTGGCTCAGGCGCGGCATTGAAGGCATGGAAACCGAAGGCGACGAATACGAGCAACGCGTTGAGAGCGATGAAGAGGCAGTAAAGATTGTAACGATACACAAAAGCAAGGGACTCGAATACAACATTGTTTTTGCGCCTTTTCTCGACCTGGTGGACAATAATTTTGTGAGCATGTACAGCTACCGCGACCCGGTATCAGGCGAATACATCTCTGTTGAAAAAGACAACATCAGTGAAGATCAGCTTGAGTGGGTACGGATGCAAAATGAGCAGGAAAACCGAAGACTGGTGTATGTGTCGCTTACAAGAGCGGTGTACAAATGTTATGTGCACCATTGTACCAGCAATCATTATAAAAACTCTACGCTCTCGATCTTTCTGCACGCATTGAATAACGCTGACGAACAACTGATCAGTAACGAAGAAGCTACTGAACCGGAGAAGGACTATCGTTACCGACAGGATGAGGTGTTTAAACGGGTGGACCGGAACGTTGAAGTGAACTTTCAACTCGAGCACAGCAATTGGACGAAAATGAGCTATTCGATGCTTGCGCAGAAGGGTGAGATCACGTCGAGGCCACGGAGCAAGGGCCATGACGACAAGTACGACCACTTTATGTTCAGCCAACTCGTGAGGGGGAATAAGACCGGCAACCTGTTGCACTACATTTTCGAGCACGTTCATTTTAGCAGTGAGCACAACTGGAATTATGTAATAGAATCAGCCTTAAAACAACAACTTCCAAAGCACAAAGAACAGTATTCACCAATGTTATACCAGATGCTGCAGCATACGTTACAGGTACCGCTGCAGGTGAACGGGGACACATTTAAACTGGCTGAAGTTAGCAACGATGAAAGAATTCATGAATTTGAATTCGATTTCCCGGTACCCGTTTACGAGCCCGATTTACTTAATAAGTTAACGGCCGATGACATAGAGGTGCGGGTATCGTGGGACAAACCTTTGGAGGGCATAGTTAATGGTAAGATGGACCTCTTTTTCGGTTGCCGGGGCAAGTATTACATCCTCGATTGGAAAAGCAATTATCTCGGCGATACGTTAGCGGATTATGCACCGGATGCGTTGGCACGCGCAATGAATGAAAACAATTATCACCTTCAGTACCTGCTGTATACGTTCGCTGCAATAAAATACCTCGGAAGCAGGATGACGGATTTTCGTTACGAAGAACACTTTGGCGGTATAATATACCTTTTTGTTCGCGGAGTTCGACAAAATGGCCAGACGGGAATATATGTCAATCGCCCTACCCTCCACCAGATGGAGACTTTGAAAGAGATCATGGTCGGAAGCCGGTGACGGGCTCACGATCTAATCTTGTTTTGACCTCGCACGCTGCACGGTGAGGGCTTCACGTGCAGATCGGAAATGGAACTTCATTGAAACTTACCAGACTGTTGGGCTAAACGGCGAACAAACAATTAGTTTCCGAAAGCCTTTCTACACAATCCAGTTAACAGTTATTCATTTTTTGGCTTGCAATTACTTTCTCTCTATTCTGAACCAACAGTGCCTCACCAGGTGTCGAAGGGAACCCCCGCCGGAACACTCACCTGAAATCGCCGGATCGAAACTTACCACGGTATTTCAAACAACAATGCCAGGGTGGCTTTTTAGTTTCGCTATACCGCTACAGTGATACCGGTCGAACCAGAGTGGCTGATGAAAGCTATCATCCAAAACCGGCTTGTAATTACCATGATAATATCGTTTGCGTCGGCCTTAACAAAACAAATCATAAAAAAACACTGTTCTGTCGTTTTGATGTGCTATTCCTGCCTGGTTGCAACTGCGTTGATGACCATAAAACTGAATAGTTATTTGGCTTTTTAAAATAAAACAACAAAGCTATTTCAAACGTTAATTAGGAATTGTAAGTTTAAGGTTTGCAAAATACAAGGGTATTTTTGTCAATAGCTGCAGACCAGGGAATTTTCAATCCAAAGGAATGTTACGCAACTAAAAGGGCTGCATTAGCGTCAACAAAGCGGATAAACAGGATTAGCGAAACAACCATTCATTGAACATTCCGTAAACAACTGCAAAACCGGGTATCTGTCATTGATAACAATGTTTTAATCGATCATAGTCAGCTCTTGTTATCAAACGATACCTAAACCTTTATTTCACATTTCTTAACCCCAGAAATTTTCAACGATGGAAGCAAATCTTGTAATCAATGTACGTGATCTTTCAGAAGAGTTTGCAAACGGACTGATGCAGGTCTTCTCGAAAGATGCCATGCTTAACATTACCGTGATCTACGAACCAGCCAGTTTAAAAACGGCTGCACCGCAACAAGCCGCAAAAACCAAAAGCGGCGAACCGGCAAAAAAAAGAGGAAGAAAACCCAAAGTGCAGGAAACCCCTTCGCCTGATGCTACTCCTAAAAAAAGAGGACGCAAGCCAAAAGTTGATCCAGGCGAGGTTTAGAAATGGCATTTGCTCAGAGCGGCATTATCAATATTTCCTATAATCCCACAAAAGCAACGACCCCTTAAAAAAGGGGTCGTTGCTTTTGTATAGAAATTACTGTGAAATTACCGTTCAAAACTTCACATAAACGGGCAGAACTAGAATTTTACTCTTGTGTCGATTGTACCCTCAAACACATTTCCCTTGAGCTTGGTATTGATCGACTCAATGCGTGGATCAATCGCCGCCCCGGTAGTACCGGTGCGGAAAGTTCCATTTTTAAGCCCGTCCAGTATATACCCAAGGGCTGATTCTTTCCTGTCGCCCCAATCTTTATCGATCCCGTCTGCCACCTGGTTGGTAAGGGAAAGTCCACCAAAATAATCGCTTTCACCATTTTTATTAACCGTGCGGAATGAAACAGGAAATACGTACCAGTCGCCAACCGGGATAGGAAAATAACCTACTGGTTTACCGTGAGTTTTTGTAGGACCAACAATTCTAACCTCCATATATGGCCTTAAATTGTTAATAAGCAATTCACTGGCAGAGGCAGTGAGACTGCTCACGATAAATGATACCCTGTTTACATTAACGTTGCCGGTTTTTGCAAAGCGGGTACTGCTATTGAAGCTGGTATACTTATCATTAAACTTCTCCTGCATCATTAATTGGCCATTGAAGCTTCCGTTTATGATATAGTTTGCGAGTTTTTCCTGCACATTTACATAACCACCGCCATTGTACCGGAGATCTACGATCAGCTCTTTAATCTCTTGCTGGCCAAAGCGGCTAAATACAGCATCAAGGTCGCGGTATATCTGGGCAGTATCGCCAAGGAAAGAATTAAAAACGAGGTATCCAACCTTTTTATCGCCTTCCGTATAAACAGAATCGAGCACTACAGGGTTCTCCTGGTAACGTGCAGCTTTAAGCGTCATGTTCACACTTGAACCATCTGGCTTCAGGAAAGTAAAAGTGCTGTTTTCACTTTCGTACACACCTTTTACAATAAGACTGGAATTGTTGGTGCTGATATTTGAGTTCCCGTTAATCCGGGTTATCCTCCAGCCGCGGTGGATACCTGCGAGTCCGGCCGGGGATGCTTTTTCTACCTGTCGTACCCGTAAATCACCTTCGGCGCGAAAAAAAACATTCAAGCCGAAGTCATGTTGATCTTCTTCGGAGGTACTGCTCAGGCCCATGCTCATGTTGTCCCACTCAGTTTTTTTCATTGCAAAGCTCCAGCGATCCACTGGGGTGCTGTAGCCGGTTTCGGTACTGAAAGCCCGAAGAGCGGTCATAATGCCGCTTGGATCATCAAACGTCTGCGGGTCAAACGTCGTCGGAATTTGCTTGTACCACAGGTAAATGTCGCGGGAGTAAATCAGCGTAGAGTCCTTTAATTTTGTCGCTGATAAAGTATCTGGTTTTACTTCAGGTGCCGGCGTTGGCTCGGCTTGTTTGTCTACCACGTCCTTCTTGCACGATGAAAACACCCCAAGCGTTATCATTAATCCAAACGCTACTATATTGCTTAACCGCATAATTTTTGGCTGAATTTGGCTACATATTACTACGTTTTTTCCGCTAAATAATTGCATGAAACGTTATTTAACGACTTATTTACAGATTAAAACAG
>JASLBT010000413.1 GCA_030146445.1 Segetibacter sp.
GAAGTAATTGCATCGCGTGTGGCACCTGCGCCGATGTTGTTATACCTGAACTCGTCGGAGATGAAGTTGGATACGCGATCACGTAAACCCTCGTTTGTAAAATCCTGGTACGAGTATCCGCCGATCAGGTTGATAAAATTATTGTCGTCGAGCTGTCGTTCAAATTTCCCGGTGATCTCCAGTAACTTGCTCCACTCCTTGGATTCCTGGAAGTTAGCCAGTCCCGCAAATGAGTTTCCGAGGGGATTTGCCCTTGGCACATAAGCTTTTCCATCCTGGCCCTCGTAACTGTATCCAAGATTTACATTCAGGCTTAACGGTTTGAGGATGTTGTACGTTGCCGAAATATTGCCAAGGTTTCTCCTGGTTGTTCGAAAGTCTTCGATTTGTTCGGCATAGGAAACGGGGTTAACAATAAATGCGTTGATCTGGGAAAAATTTCCGTTGGCATCATACACCGGGTAAGTCGGATTGAACCGTATCGCGTCTTTAAACATGTTTCCGCCTTCCCCGCCCTGATCACTTGATATCGGCGCATTATCTTCTTCCACCTGGGCGCCGCTAAGGTTCATTTCGATCAAGAGCTTGTTATTGATTGCCCTATGGTTGATATTTATTCTGCCGGTAAAGTTTTGTATACCCGATGAGATGATTATACCTTTTTGAGAAGTATAACCAACGGAACCTCGATAGGTGGTATTTTCTGAACCACCGCTGATCGATAAATTATGGTTTTGAGAAAAGGCAGTTCTATAAATCTGGTCCTGCCAGTTGGTGTTAGCACCCTTGTCGGTGAAGTTGGTGATGTTATTATCTTTCATGAATTGCCGGTAAGCGTCGGCACTTAATACGTCATACTTCTTTGCGACTTTTGATACACCCACGTAGGTGTCGTATGTAGTGGTGGTTCTACCTTTTTGTCCTTTTTTAGTGGTGATAATCACTACTCCATTTGCACCACGGGAACCATAAATGGCCGTAGCTGAAGCGTCTTTCAGTATCTCCATTGAGGCGATATCAGAAGGGTTAATGGAGTTAAGAGGGTTTACACCTTCCTGGTTGAAAATCGGCAGACTAACCTGCCCTATTGTAGCTTGCCGGTTATTATTTAGTGTAAGGGGTACACCATCAATCACGTAAAGCGGTTCATTATTGGCGCTGATGGATGTACCGCCCCTGATCCTGATGGCAGCTGCACCCCCAGGTCTGCCGCTGTTTGGGGTAACGTTCACGCCTGCTGCCCTGCCTTGCAGGAGCGCCTGCGGGGTAAGCACAACCCCTTTGTTGAAGTCTTCGGGTCGTAATGAAGTTACCGAACCCGTGATGTCTTTTCTTCGTTGTGTTCCATAACCTACTACAACGACCTCTCCGAGCTGTTTGTTGGCGTTAATTAGCGAAACCGTTATAGAAGATTGAGCTCCGGGCCTGACCTGCTGAGTTGAATAACCCACATATGATACTTCGAGGACCGACTCATTTGAGGGTACCACGATCGAAAACTCGCCGGCCGAATTGGAAACGACGGTCGCAGAGCTTCCTTTAACAGCAACCGTTACTCCCTGCAACGGTTGTCCGGTTTCCTGGTCGACGATTTTTCCGGAAAGTGTTTTTTGTTGTGCGAAACTGAAGATAGAACATAGGAGAAACAAAGATGCATAGCAGCACCTGTGGAGTAGCTTGAGGTTCATGATTGGCAAGTTTTTTCGTTATCGTTTGCGGGAACAAAACAGGGCATTCCCAAAAGAAAAGTTAAGGTAGCCCATCACTAAAGGTACCGCATCCTGCACTATGCTGACAATCGATTTTGTTGCGCTAACCAGCTGTCAGGTGGCGACTAAGGACGCTGTATAACGTTATTCCCGGCCGGCGTCCGTTCGGAATTGCCGCCCCGGGAATACCTGGCGGCTTTTCGATTCGGGATTTCGGGACCTTGACACTACGACCATATGCCCTATGCTTTTTACGTTAGCCCTCACCAAACTTTCTTGTCTTCGTTGGCGGCCCCAATCCTTAGCGTCTGCGCTCTTTTGCCACTAACCGGACGCAAACACCCGATGGCAGAGCCACGAAACTTTTGGTATTTTATTGTTTGCAATGAGGCGTACGCAGGCAATTACTGCCGGTTGGTGACAGCAGTTATCAAAACCGGAACACATTCTGCTTTGCCAGGTCTTCGCATGTTCCTGTGCGTCCCTGATCCTTAGGCAGTCGGTCGAAGTGATATGCAGCGAATTGTATTCGTGAGCCTGCTATTTCTCTGCAGTTACAGGTAAACGAGTGCTTTTTAACCCGGCACTTTCAGCAGTGATGTTAAGGCGACCTGGTTTGGTTCCCGCCCTCACCAAAATCGTTGCTATGCCAGCTTCGGCCTGAACCGATGATAGTCCAATGATCTCTGCATCGCCTTCCAGCTTGAAATGAACCAGTGCACCAGAGCCTGGAACCCTGTTTCCGTTTACATCTGAAATCGTTGCGTATACAAAGACCGCATCGTTTCTACCAACCTGTAATTTCCTGCCACTGTAGTCAACCGACAGCCGGATATGGTTGGCAGCTCCGGGGGTGACCTGCTCTTGTTCGATCACTTTGCGGTTTTGTATATAACCTATTGCTGTTAACCTTCCGGAACGAAATGATGGCACACGAAACGTGAAAGGAGGATGTTTCAGATTGGACGATAATTCGTCTGTATCAGGAGCTTGCTTTGAGTACGACTTACCGTTGACGAGGAGTTCCACTTCATTGCAATTACTGAAGATTTTAATGATGCTGTCGCTGTTCTCGTGCCAGTAATCGGCAATAAACAAAGAGGGCTTGTTGAATGGATTGTTCCCTATAACCGGGTCAACCTGGCTCTGGTAAAAGTAAAAAGAAAACTTCGGCAGGCGAACGATATCCATTATACCCGATGATTCGATGTCGGGTGCATATCCACGTTTATAATCAAACATTAACCAGTTCGCATCGCCCATCGCTTTGCCATATTTATTGTCGTTGTGAGCCTCCTGGAAATTCAATGCCTGTTGCAATAAGCGCTTTTCGCCAAAGCCCCTAAGTTGACGTGAACTCTTTTCTTCTTTCTTCAGATTCGCGTAATCTTTCTGATTGAAACCGGCATTACCCGCGTAATACTCCCAGTCGCCATATTCAGCGATAAGGAAGGGTTTATTTTTGTTGTATTTCTTCCAATAGTCGGGCGCCTTGCCGTGTTGCCTGGCAGGCAGGAACACATCGAACACGTCGTCGATCCAACCTGCTGAATACACGTTATCAAACGGAAGTTCTTCATGTACAATCTGATGTGCTTTTTGCATAAAAGCTTTAGGCATACGCGACTCGTTGAGTGATGCTTCCCACATGATAATCGAAGGATGATTCCTGTCTCTCCTGATCATATCCCGGATCTCCTGGAAACTGCGTTGCATGAAAGTTTCATTGCCCACGAACTGCCATCCCGAAATCGCATCCATTACCAATATCCCCAGCTGATCACACGCATCGAGAAATGATGGCGCCTGCGGATAGTGTGAGCTGCGGACGAAGTTGAAACCGGCCATTTTTATCTTATATGCATCCCGAAATTGCGCATTATCAGAAAGAGCGTTGCCGAGGTATGGATATTCCTGGTGGCGGTTGGTACCCCTTATTGTAAGTCTGCTGTTGTTGAGGTACAAATGACCATCTGTAAAGCGGATTGTTCTGACACCAGTCGCAATGGTTTCGCTATCGACAACTTTTCCTTTGTCAACTACCTCTACCCTCAACTGGTATAGAGCCGGGGATTCGGGCGACCATAATGATGGATTAACAAGCTTCATTTTGCTTATAAAAGTTGCAGTACCTGCTGCTTTTACCGACTGCGGTTCCGCGAGTGCCTGTGCCTGGGTTTTACCGGCGCTGTCCATTATCGTAATTCTTATCCGGGCGTCGGCATTTGCGTTGTTCCTATTCATTACCTGGGACTTTACCGTAAGGATTGCCTCCTTCCTGCTCACCGAATCGTAGTGAATACGCACGCCGCCGCCGGCAGCGGTATTGGCCGCGACAGGATCGGTGATAAAGAGTTTATTTTTTATAATGAGCCAGGCGTTCCTGTATATGCCGCTGTAGTAGTTGAAGTCGAGGTCCTTAATGGGTTTGCCGGGAGGTATTTCAGCATTGTCGCGATTATCAAGCCTTACGAGCAACACATTTTCCTGGCCAAACAAAGCCATGTCCGATATGTCGACATAAAACGGAAGGTAGCCGCCATAGTGTTTAAATACGTGTTTTCCATTAAGGTAAACGTCGGCTTCGTGCATCGCCGCTTCGAAGCGAATGGCAATGTGTTTGCCGTTGTCAGTGGCGGGTAACCTGAAGAACTTCCGGTAAAAACAAGTACCCTGCCATTGTTGGGTTACTTTCTCAATCGGTTCAATGTTCGCGGTATGAGGCAAACTTATGCCGCTCCATCTAACCACATTGGTGCGGTTAAACAACTGCGGGAAAACGAGGGTATCAACATCTTTTACAAATTGCCAATCGTGATTGAACAACCTTGTTTGGCCAAAACTATTCAGGGCAATTAAATACATAAAGGCCCCTGGTAGTACCTTTGTTATTGTGCTGTGCATATGGTGTTGCCTTAAGTTGATGCCGTTTGTTCGACGCTATCATGTAAATGTAGCATTCGTGTTAGCTATAGTGAGCCGGACACATTAAAATTTAGTTGTTCGGTTGTATCAAACAATCTTTAATGGTATAATGTCGCTGTCCGAACAGAAGTGATACAAGGGCATTCCCGAATAATCGAAAATCGTGGCGTTGAAGTTGAAAAATTTTGGGGCACAAAAGCTCGCGACCAATCTTAATGTGTGCAGTAGTATAATGGTTCATTTACCTTAAGGCAGAAAATCCTTCGTGGATTTACATAGCAACAACCGGTTGAGCACTGTACAACACCCAGGTGATTCAATCAAATTGTTACTGCTTACCCGCGCTCACCCTCGAAGCTTTCAACCTGTCGTTGATGTAATACATTACGTCTTCATTGGTCGGATGCTTTCTAAGCCATTCATACTTCGGTGTATGCCGGTTCATAAAGTTCCGGAGTGGCTCTCCTTTTAAGCCGGTAAAATGGGCAACAATATAAGGGGAGAAGCGATATTCGACGTAAGCGGTTTTTTCCCGCGCCGGAAATTCTTTCTCATATGATTGCTTTTGCTGGTCTTTTTGCTTGAATACCCGGTCGAGGTTGATGCCCACACCAAAGCCACCGCTGTTTGCTCTGGACACAACCGGCACACGCGTTCCAACGTTTTGCTGAAACTCTTCCCGCCTCCGGATACTGTCCAACTGGTATTTTGTATACTTAGACGTAACTGTAACCCCCGGCAGCAGATTTCCGGCAGGTGCCAGGAAGATCGTGATCGTATCAGTAAAAAGAATAGAATAGGTTATTGAATCGAAGTGATACGATGGAGCAACGGCTGATATCCAGTCGTTTGGTGCCGCCTTTATGCGAAACAGGCCAGCTTTATCCGACAAGCTTGTTTCGGCGGTTCTGCTATTGGTAATTTTGCCTTCAGCTATCGCGAAATGGGTGATGCTATCCCGCAACAACCCATAAACAGTTCTCTCCTGCCCCCTCGCTGTTACGAAAGATAAAACAAGAACGGCGGTAATGAATAGTAGCTTATGCATCAGGAATAATAATTGCCTGAAAATAGCTTAACCGGCGGTAACAATTGGTTAAAGGCAGGTTAATACCACCTGGCCTGGTTGCGCTTAATTTTTGTGTTGCGGTGCCAATTGTCGTTGAGCAATATGACCAGGAACACCTGTCGCAGAATGACAACTTCAAAAGAACTGGCGCACCATGGCATACTTTTTTCAAATTATTAAAAACCCAACCTATAAAAATGAAAAAGTACTGCACTTCCACCATGCTCCTCTTGCTACTCCTGTTTGCTGTTGCATGTAACCCGAACAAACCTGAAGACAGCGAAAAAGTCGCTAACGAAAGCAATGAAAAGAAGTTTAACAGCAATGAAAAAAGTGCAGAGGACTCGAGATTCGTTGTTGAAGCCGCAAGCGGTGGACTTCTTGAGGTAACATTGGGAAACCTTGCCCAGCAAAATGCCGCTTCTGCCCCGGTGAAAGAATACGGTCAATCAATGGCAATGGATCATTCAAAAGCAAACGAGGAACTACAATACCTGGCAGAGAAAAAAAATATCACCTTGCCGACCACCCCAGGCGCAGATCACCAGAAACTTATTGATGAGCTTTCTAAAAAGAGAGGGCTTGAATTCGACAAAGCCTATATGCAGGCCATGGTTGAAGATCATGAAGAAGACATCGCCCATTTTCGAAAACAAGCTGATACGGGCACGGATGTCGAGATAAAGGCCTTTGCCCAGGGAAAGGTCCGTATACTGCAACATCACCTTGATATGGCGAAAGCGATAAACGCGTCAATAAAATAACCGTGCTATAAGTTTTGTTATTGGTTAGATCTATCTTTTCCGGGTGTTACAACCACGCGGATAGCATAGAGCTAACCTTTTTTGTTTAGCTAAAACCTTCGAAGCTGGTGTGCTAATTTGTAAATTGCTGCTCAATTTTGCAGGAAATCACGACTAGTCGAACTTAAACTTAACCCATGGAATTTGTAGATTATTATAAGATCTTGGGGGTGGACAAAGACGCTAAAGAGGAAGACATAAAAAAAGCTTACCGCAAACTGGCGCGTAAACATCATCCCGACCTTAACCCGAACGACAAGGAAGCACATAAAAAATTTCAGCAGATCAATGAGGCGAATGAGGTACTTAGCGATCCGGAAAAACGAAAGAAATACGATAAGTATGGTAAAGACTGGGAGCACGCTGATCAGTTTGAGCGTGCCGGTAGCTCCCGTCAATCATCGGATTTTGGCGGCGGTAACAGCCACAATTATTCGGGAGACTTTGGTGAGGACGACTTTTCAGAATTTTTCAGTTCCATGTTTGGGGGTGGCGGAGGTGGAGGGCGGCATAGTTCCGGCAATGTGAAATTTCGCGGACAGGATTACAATGCAGAACTACACATTGATCTTGAAGGAGCCTTCACTACCCACCAGCAAACAATCAGTGTAAATGGCAAGAACCTGCGGATTACCGTACCGGCGGGCATAGAAAATGGTCAGAAGATTAAATTGCGCGGTTTTGGCGGACCTGGGGTAAACGGCGGACCAAACGGTGATCTCTATATTACCTTCGTAATCGCTGATCATCCGCGCTTTAAACGCCTCGGCAACGATCTTTATACAACATCCGAAATCGACCTTTATACCGCGGTTCTCGGCGGAGAAGTCACGGTCGATACCCTCGGCGGCAAAGTAAAGATCAAAGTCCCCCCTGAAACCCAAAATGGCACCAGGATAAAGCTGAAAGAAAAAGGATTTCCCGTATACAAGAAAGATGGTGAATTCGGCGACCTATACATCACCTATTCCGTAAAGATCCCAACAAAACTTACCCCCAGGCAAAAAGAACTCTTTACAGAGCTCTCTAAATTATAACTCAAAATGAATGTTATGCTAAGAGAAGAACTGGTTGATGCCCAAGAATTCTGCCTGTACAACAAAGTTGAATTCTCATTTATTAACGCGCTTAGCGAATACGGTCTCATCGAAATTACCAACATCGGGGAGCAGCCTTTTCTCGAAAGCAGCAAACTTCAGTTGCTTGAGAAGATGATTAGGTTACACTACGATCTGCAGATTAATCTCGAAGGCCTGGATGCAATTAACTGCCTGCTCGAGAGGGTTGAGAGCCTACAGCAGGAGGTAAACTTTCTCAGAAGCCGTTTGCGTGCATTTGAACAGTAGGCAGTCAATCGTGTCCTTAACCTCCTGGAGAGTCGCGGCGAATAGAGACAGCCGTAAAAGGTCGGGCAGCTGAAGCTTCGCCCCGCTTCGCCATTCGAACGGGAAGTTCCTCCAACAACCTGGGGCACGGTAAACGATGGGCAATAGGATTCGGCGGGTTTGTTCCGAACTAAAAGCTCTTAGTGGATCAGCCGATGGCATATACCGGGGGAGTGACGGTATCCATCAGGACAACAATCCCTTTACCAGCGACTTCCATTGAATTTTCGACATGCCCACAGCAGCACCGATCGCGACGATAACATTCCTTGCTTTGTCGATCAGGCTCTCTGTACCTACATTCGGTTTTTCATTACGCCCATAAACGGCAGCGATCACGTCGTTTTTATCGCGGGCAACAACGAAACAACTGGATGCTTCAGGACTAAAGAAATGTGAAGCATCATCATTTTTCTCGGTCGTTGGGTTCGGGGCCGGGTGCACGATAACGAAGCTCACTTTCCGGTCGGCAGCGGCATCAGTGATTTCCGACACATCTTCAACCTGTACCCAGTCAAATCCGTCACCGGAGTCGGTGGTCGGGCTGGGGATGCTGATTTTAAAGTACATCCTCGGCCGTACCGGCCCCTCAACACTGTTACCCTGGCCGTCAGTCAAAGCAAAGGTCGCTGGCATATTCTTGAGTTCGTGCCAGTGATTTACGTTCAGCAGCCTCGATTTGGCCAGCTCATAAATCCTTTCGGCCTCTTCTCGTGTTGCCGCCGAAACCTTTTCTTCGGTATTACTTTCCCAGCCAGTCTCTTGCCCGGGAATAATGGTGTCGATAATGTTCATCGTTGTTATGTTAATGTTACCTGCTTTGTTCTGTAGGTAACATAACACCTGTTAATTTGGTGCCATCCCTTACTGCGTGTATCCGGCACTGCATCAACAGTATTATAGGATGGGCTTCATCAAAGGAATGGGCACCCGTTTCTACAAAAGCTTTATTCACATCCGTTTTATTTTGTACTTTTCGGTTTTTTCCCGACAACCCTAAAAATCCTTAATCCGCCGATATGTCTCTGCAGATCAAACACGTGGTAATGGCTGAAGATGATAATGACGACATAGAATTATTCAAAAGCGCCCTTAACGAAGAATGCCCCGATCTGGAGCTTTCTGTAGCAGAAGATGGTGCAAAGCTCATTAAACTATTGGGATATATTTCTACTCCCGACGTGATTCTGCTCGACCTTAATATGCCGTGTAAAGATGGTAAAGAATGCCTGGTGGAGATACGGGGAAATAAGGACTATGATGAAGTACCGATTGTAATCCTATCTACTTCGGCCAATCAGAAAGACATAGACTTCTGCTTGTCAAACGGGGCCAACCACTATTTTATCAAGCCAAACTCTTACCGCGAAGTTTCCTCACTTGTTAAGGACATCTGCGAAGGTGAATTAAGATCGAATATCGCCTGAACCAAGGTTAATAGCGACGAACTACCGGATTTATTTAATTGAGTATCTGCAAAGGGGGATAAACCAGCCTGCAAAAACAACCTTCAGTCCCTGCAGGCTTTATCTATGGCTGCGCTATAAACATGCGCTCACATACTTTTTGGGATCTGCCCAAAGAAGTGCTGCGCCGTAAACACCTGAACTGTCACCCAAAGCAGGCTTGCATACCGGTGTAGTGAGTTTACCGTTGTTGAAGATGTATTTTTTAATTCGCTCATATCCTTCCGTATACAGGAGATCAATATTGCCGACGCCACCACCGATAATTACAAGGTCAGGGTCAACGATATTCAGTACAACTGAAATGGCTTTGCCATAGTTCTCCAGCAGGCGTTCCATGGTAGCAGAAACAAAAGGATCCGGATCCTGCCGGAACTTGCGGTCAATCTCATTCAGCGACATCTCCCCCGCGCTGATTGAACGATAGTACGACTCAAGCGCAGGACCGGAAATTACGCGTTCAACACACCCCCGTTTGCCGCAGTAACATTCCTCCCCGTTTTCCTCCAGCTCATTATGGCCCCACTCTCCCCCAAGTCCGTGTTTTCCCCCAATGATTCGGTTATTCACCACTATACCGCCACCTACACCAGTACCAAGTATTACCCCAAAAACAACATTGGCATTAGGGTGATCCCGTCCAACGCCCATTACGGTTTCAGCAAGCGCAAAACAGTTGGCATCATTGGCGAGTTTAACAGGCACCCCCAGCAAACTTTCAAGGTCCTTATGCATTGGCTGCCCATTCATACAAACAGTGTTGCAGTTTTTCATCAGCATGCTGTCCGGTTCAAGCATACCTGGGGTTGCAAAGCCGATTTCGGCAGGTTGCTCATCCAGCTCCTGCGCAATTTCGGTGACCAGCTTTTTGATGCGCTGCAGCAAATGCGGGTAACCTTTGGCTGACTCAGTCGGAATTCGTTTTCGAACAAGGGTTTCAAGGTTCCGGTCCAAAACGGCGCATTCGATCTTCGTTCCACCCAGGTCTACTCCCCACAACTTTTTGCCTTGCATAAAAGAAAAATTTAATGTAATCAACGCATACAAAAGTACAGGTATACCAGCGGAGCATAACACTTAATAGTCAGATGGAAAAAAAGGGCTGCTCCCCTTGGCTACCGGCACTACAGGTCGTTTTTTTATGGACCCAACATCTTCTAAACGGCGACTCCGGTTGCGTCGCACCCTTGTACCTGCTACCATTGCGGAGCTTTTATTTGCCACGAAACAAGATTGCACTTACAGCAATAACAAATGAAGCACCGTCACGAAGCAGGCTTCCTGTTAAAGTAATTGCTCATAAACAACAACTGGTACCGGATGGAATTTGTCCAGTACGGCCAGTTGTGGCCGCCCGGTCTCGTGGTATAGTCGTGCGGAATGTTCCGGAGCAGCAATTGCTCGTGTAATTGTTCATTCACTTTGTAAAAGAAATCTTCAGTGCCGCACTCGATCGCGAGGGCAAGCGAATTCGGCGTAAGCAGGTGCAGCATATTGATTACGGTGTGCTTTTCCCAGCGCCCGGGTTGTTCGGCGTACCGGCCAAGTCGCTTATACATTTCCCAGTTATTAGGGAACGGTCTAATGTCGACCCCGCCGCTCATGCTTCCCGCGGCCCCAAAAACGTCCTGGTGCCGAAAGCTAAGGTACAACGCTCCGTGCCCACCCATGCTTAAGCCGGTTATACCGCGGCCGGTTCTGGCTTTTACAGTGCTATACCGGCTGTCGACCCAGTTCACCAATTCCTGCGACACGTAGGTTTCGTATTTAAAAGCGGTGTCCACCGGGCTATCCCAATACCAGCTACCGATGGCACCATCCGGACAAACAATCATCAGGTCATAAACATCTGCGGCCTTTTCAAATCCTTGGGCTTTCGAGGTCCAGTCGGCATAGTTTCCACCATAACCGTGCAACAGGTATACAACAGGGTATTGCTTCGACGTATTGTAATTCGAAGGTGTGATGATCACTGCCTTGATCGACTTGCGCATTGACGGACTAAAGGTGACCACGGTGTCCACCTTCGCCGCTAAAGCCGGCTGTACCTGTTGCATTACAACCAGGCAGAAGAAAAACTTAATGAAATGCATAATTCTTTTTATAAAGGATCACTCTGTAGACGCGAATTTATTCAAGCACCATCACAAACCCGCCGTTGGGTAAAACAGCTACCATTTGCCTGGGATTGTTCAAGCTGATGTCTGTTTGTTTAAAAAGCTGCTCATCACCGCTATCGGTATACAAGGTGGCTTTCTTTTTCTTGAAGCCGCTGAGGTCGACTTGCATGTTCCTGTTTTCACGTTCAGCATTAATGCCAGCAACGTACCAGCTGCTACCGGCTTTTCGGGCGATAACCACGTTTTTACCCGGGAA
>JASLBT010000427.1 GCA_030146445.1 Segetibacter sp.
AGGCCGGGGCCGTATTGGCTGAGCTTGTGTGGCAAAGTCGGTTGTATGTTGTAGTCTACGGCCTCCTTTTCCTGGTGTTTAAATTTGATCCCACAGCTGGCAGATACTTCCACCAACAACGGTGAACGCTTTTGTTCGCCCGACGAGCCGGGCGACTGGATCCCGGCGGCTTGATCAACCTGCACTGTCTGGTCAACAGCCATTGCCGGCAGCAAAACAGATGCGCCGCCTGGCCAGGTAACACGAAGCGAATCAATTTTCGTAGTTGCGCCAAGTCCAAAATGTGCTTTCGCGTCAACCGTCGAGAGGTAACCGCGGCAAGGCTGGTGCTCGTAAAGCTGTAGCTTGCCATCGTAGTAGAGCCGGGCAACAGCACCGATTGCGCTAACATTGTTGTTCCCACCTTTTATTACCAGCGACAGGTAGTGAGCGGATTTTTGGGCAGGAGCGATGAGCGTATTCTCATAAACAAAGGCGCTTTCGTTGATGTTGTTTACCACCACATCCAGGTCGCCATCGTTATCGAAATCGGCATATGCAGCACCATTTGAAAAGGAAGGCTTGCTCAATCCCCATTCTTTCGTGCTGTTAGAGAAAGTAAAACCACCTGCATTTTTAAAAGCGTAGTTTGATATTTTCACTACAGGTAGTGCAGATACCATTTTAAGGGATGTGTTGACCTTACCCGCAGCCTGGCCGTTATCGAACGAAATATAATCAAGGTCGGTGACATCCCTCGGCAATCCGTTGGTGATAATGATATCCCGGTACCCGTCGTTGTCGAAATCTGCAACGAGCGGATCCCAGCTCCAGTCTGTCTGATAGATACCAGCCATGTAGCCGACTTCCTGGAACTTAGGATGGCCTTCAGGTGTCGGGCCGCTGTTAAGCTGCAGCACATTGCGTACGTACTGGTGCTGGTAACCAAATTTTTTGCTGTTGAAATAATTGTAATATTCATTCCCGATCAGCATGCCTTTTTTCCGAAGATTACTTTCGGGTAACATGTCGAGCGCAATTACGTCGACCAATCCATCATTGTTGATGTCGGCGATGTCGGTTCCCATGGTAAACCAGCTCGTGTGTTTGAAATACGCGGTGATGCGGTCGGTAAAGGTTCCATCCCGGTTATTGATGTACAGGATGTCGTTTGCGTTGAAGTCATTGCTCACGTAAATGTCGGGCCAGCCGTCAGCATTGATATCAGATATGGATGCAGCATGGCCCCAGCCCTCCATCAGGATGCCGGCTTCCCGGGACACATTGGTGAATGTTTGGTCGCCGTTGTTGCGGTACAGCCTGTCGGTGTTCATGGCACTGCCATCAGCTACCTTGGGCCTAAACTTAATAGAAGTCTTCGGGTCGTCTAAAGTGTTTGTCACCAGGTACATATCGAGGTCGCCGTCGCGATCGTAATCAAAGAAAACACCCTGGGTGCTATAACCATCGTCGGCTAAACCATAACTGGCTGCCATATCCTTAAAAACGGGAATTCCCTGCTTGTTAAGACCCTGGTTGATGTACAAAAGGTTTTTTCTTTTGGTCTTTTCCTTTCTGAAGGTGGCACATACATACATATCCAGCCAACCGTCGGCATTGATATCGACGACAGAAACACCTGTGCACCAGCGTCCTTCACCGGTAACACCCGCGGCTGATGTAATGTCGCGAAACCTGAGTGCCCCCTGGTTAAGGTAAAGCTTGTTGGAGACCATATTCCCCGAAAAGTACATGTCGGTGAGCCCATCGTTGTTGAAATCACCAACCCCGACACCACCGCCGTTGTAGATATAGGCTTCGCTGAGGATATTTAGGCTGTCCGTTTCAGTGATGGTGTTCTTAAAAGTGACCGCCGTCAGCGATGGAGGAAGCAACTTAAATAAGGTATTTTTTTGCGCGTTGCTCTGTATCGGAAACAGTGAACTACACACAACTACTAAGATGAAAATTATCGAATGGCGAAGCATAATTGAAAATATCAATTTTCCGTAAAATTCCAGCATTTTCATAATTGTAACTGGTGCCGAATAAGCTTTGGCTCAAATGACCGAAAGTTTTACATTTGGGTAATCGGCAAAGCATTGCTTTGCCCCGCCCGATTGTGCCATGAAAACGATACGCCTTCTCGCTGTACTATTCCTGCTGGTTACCACACCGGCATTTGCTGTAAAGGATTGGAGACAAACCACTGAAAATTCACGCTTTATACACCGCGCGATCAAACACGTCACCGACGTTATCGTGCACGATATTTATTCTCCGCCAGTGGCCAGTCGAACTTATGCATATGCAACCATTGCGGGTTATGAAGCCGCTTTGCCAGCCAATCCCGAATTTGCGAGCCTTGCGGGGCAACTCACCGGGTTGAACCCTTTACCTAAGTTAACCTGTAAAAAGTCGGAATACAGTGCCAGCCTTGCCTCGGTGTGCGCAATTGTACAGGTTGCAAAAACGATGATCATATCCGAAGAACAGCTTACCAGTTCTTATCAGAAGTTGTTAAAGGAATTTGAACAATCCGGTATGCCCAAAGAGGTTTTCAAAAACTCTGTCGATTACGGTAAAACCGTTTCGGACCATATCCTTGCATGGGCCTCTAAAGACAACTATAAACAAAGCCGCTCACTTCCCCGCTACTCCATCAATGAAGAACCTGACACATGGAAGCCCACCCCACCTGCTTATATTAAAGCGGTAGAACCACATTGGAGCCAAATCCGTCCGTTTATCATCGACTCGGCGCAACAGTTTACCCCACCACCTCCAACCCGGTTTTCTACAGATACAACGGCCCTGTTTTACCGGGAAGCTTCGGCGGTGTACAAGGCTGGATTGACTTTGTCGACTACCGAGCAAGAGATTGCAGATTTCTGGGATTGCAATCCTTTTAAGATGAACGTAAGAGGACATGTGCTGTTTGCAACAAAAAAAATCTCACCCGGTGGCCACTGGATCAATATTACGGCACTTTGTTGCAAAAAGGTGGAAGCAGGCATCGCTCAATCGCTGGAGGCATATGCCTCGGTGGCGGTGGCGATAGCCGACGGGTTTATCAGTTGCTGGGACGAAAAATACCGCAGTAATGTGATCCGTCCGGAAACCTATATCAACCAGTATATCGATCCAAACTGGGTACCACTACTGCAAACCCCACCCTTTCCAGAATACACCAGCGGCCACAGCGTAATTTCAACTGCGGCGGCAATTGTGCTTAATCGATTGTTTGGCAATGAGTTCAGTTTTACCGACTCTTCGGAAGTAGAATTTGGGTTACCGCCCAGGAAATTTAAATCCTTTAGAGAGGCGGCTGCCGAAGCAGCCATCAGCCGGTTCTATGGTGGCATTCATTATATGCCTTCAATTGAAAACGGCATAAAAGAAGGCGAGCAGGTAGGAACTTTTATCAGTCGTAAACTTAATACCAGGAGAGAACGCACAGCGCTTTTAGATGTTGATTAGTAGCTCCTTCCTCCACAGCACGAACTTTCCCTGAAGCCTATTTTCAGCTGCAGCGCCAGTGAACTTAAGCACGTTCCGGCTTGGGAGAAACCGATCGTACTGGCCCGATCAATTTGTAAAACAATGAGTTGGTAATCAATTTTTTTATGGACCCAGCTCCCGGATTTCTATTTGACATGGTTGCCCGCCCGCTGCGCCCCTACCGTGTACACACATCTTTTTTGATCGATTTTTTGGGTACCAGCATCGGTTTTCTATGGCATCATCGTTGCCTGCCCGGCTGCGCCAGTCGGACGGGCGTCGCAAGCACTTTATCGGCAAAGCAGTTAGCATCTTCAGTCTTCAACTCAGAGCTACTGTCAGTTCTCAGGGCGATTTACTTTTAAAGTGTATTTGTGTGTACACGGCCTGCCCGGATGAACCGGTTCGGACGGGGGAGTCGCACTCTTGTGCCGCGGTAAATGTTACTCGCTGGCTTTTAGCCCTGGCGCAGAAACCTGGAAATTAAAGGGCGAACGAAAACCCGTGATATAAATAAATCTTCTTTTTTTGAAGCGCTGCTACTAAGGGTCAGACGCTTCTACGTTGATAAATATTTAAAGGGTAATCAGACCCCGACCACTTCCGAAGCACAGGCTGAAGCTGCGCACCGCCTTGCCGATGAACTGAGCGTAGCAAGGATGTCTCCACAAAGTACCGTGGCTGGTTACCAAAAGAACATCAGGCTGGCAACAAGATTCGTTAGTTGCATCTTAGCTTATTTGAGTGCTTCATAAATTTCCAATTCAATAATGCTCAAAGTGCCCTTCGCATTTTTGTCGTCCCTTGCCACTCCATCATCCAGCTTTTTGCCTGACACTTCCACGCCAACATTTTCCCCCTGGGCTTTTGAAGCGTCTGCCAATTGTATTCTCACCTTTTTACCGCGTTGAGGTTGGCACTGTATGGTATAGTAACCAAGACTCGGTTTAGTTGACCCTTTAAATGCTTCCTTGCCGTCTACTGTGATAACCAGCGGGTAAACACGCGACCGAAAGTTGTTTAGCTTTAAGCATATTTCGCTTATCGTTGCTTCTCTTTCCAGTTCATACTCGACCCATGCCGTGGAAAGTTTTCCATCGTTAACCCAATCACTCAGTTCATTATCGTCGTAGCTCATTAAAGCAGTATCTGCATTTGCACCCGCTGTTGCCCTGATGATATTGACCGGAGTACGTGTTACGTTGAAAGATGGGGTTGACGGCGTTGGACCCCTGTCGAGACGTGAAGGCAAACCGGCCGACGGCAGTACTTTAGTTAACCCGTTGGTCACGACAAAAGGTTTGGTACTCAAAACAATCGAGGCTCCCTTTAATCCTTCGGCAGCTGCTGTGACGGTTATAACGCCCGGGGTTGTGGTTGAACGGACCAGGAACCTGTTGACACCATTTTCGACCGGAAAGGTTTTGGCAAGCACATAGTTACCGGCACCCATAGCCATTCCGCCTCTCCACACGGCCGGGCCGGTTAAATGATAATTGATCATGTTTAAAGCCGTGGGGCAACGGTTGCCGTTAGCATCTATAACTTCAACTTCCACCAAAGCAAGATCATGACCATCGGCAACAAATGTAGTTGGGCGTTTGATGCTGGTTAAACGAAGCGCGACCGGTGCACCAACAGTATTGATACGGGCCGTGCTTTGCTGTTTGCCTTGACCATCGTATCCTACCGCACTAATGTTACCCGCTTTGTATCGTATGCTTTTGAAAGTAAACAGGAAGCCATCACTTTTCACACCATAACCTTGCGACTGACCATTGACTTTTAATTCAACCTTGTCGGCAGTTGAAATAACAAAGATATCTTTCCTGACACCTTCATCATAGTTCCAATGACCAATGATGTGGGTACGCTGCTTTTCAGGACTAACCCAGCCGTCCCACATTACTTTGTGAGCATAATAATTCTGTTTTTTTATCCGTAATGCATCTACTTCACCGCTTCGCCGGTAGTTTTCTTCTCCGCGATGATGCGTATTGGTCTCGGACCATATGATGTTAACACCACCACTGCTAACCCGTTTGCCTGTGCCGGGTCTTTCGTTCCAAAACTCAAACCAGCGCTTTACATCTTCAACGGCATGGCTTTCCATGTTCCGGTTATAGCTTGA